>DATBVX010000032.1:0-5204 GCA_036515135.1 Steroidobacteraceae bacterium | reverse complement strand
TGCTCGGCGCACCCGCCAAGAGCGAGCGCAGCTGTCGTAACCAGGGCGAGACAGAGGCCGCGCATCTACCGCCCTCCTCCTCCGCCGGCGCCCTGAGTCTTCGTCGCGCGGTCGTAGCTGTCTGCGACCGCGTAGCGCGCCTGGGTCTGGTACGTCTCCAGACGCTCGCCGCGCTTCTTGAGCTCGTCGATCGCGACCGTTTCGATCAGCTCTCCCTGGCGCGCCATCAACGTGTTCACTTGCTCGAGCGCCTCGCGCACATGCGTGCGCAGCCGGTTGATCGGCAAGTCATAGCCCGCATAGCTGTGCATGGCCGCCTGTCGCGTCCTCACGAATGCGTCGTAACGCGCCTGCATGACGGCGATGTCCTCGTTGAGCGCGCGCAGGTGCTTGTGTGCCTGCGTCAGGCGCTCGGGATATTCCGTGTAGAGCTTCCAGCTGATGACGCCCTTCAGGCGCCTGAGCCGCTGGTGCAATTCACTCGCTCCCGGATCGTTGACCGACGCGAGAGCGAATTCGAGCTTGCGCAGTCGCTCCTGGGCGATGCGTTCGTCGGCAGTGGCGAGCAGATCCGGTCGCGGCGCCGTCAGGATGGCCTGCAGGCGGCGATCCAGGTTGTCGCGCTGCTCCATGCGCAGACGAATCTGCGAATCGAGCTCGCGGAATTGCGCGTCGATCGCCGGCAGCAATGGCTCGTAGTTCGCGCGGCGCAGGCTGATGATGTCTTCGAAGGCATCGAAGCTGCTCTGCCAGGTCGAGAGCTTCTTGCGCAGGTCCTCCATGTCCAGGTAGTTCTGCAGCGCGGTCTGGAAATCGTGCGAAGCCATGAGCGTCGTGAGGTAGTAGGTCTCCGGCGCATCCGGCAGCGCACGCAGGCGCACCACCCATTCCTTGTCCTGCTTGATCTCCTCGCGCACCAGCGCCTGGAGGAATTTCCCCTCGCGAATGCTCCTGATGGAGGCATCCACCTTGCCGAGCTCCTCGCCAAACGAGTTGAGCGCTTGGTCATAGAGAAGCGCAGCGCGCCCGTACACGCTCAACTGAGCGTAGGCGTAAGGCAGCGCGAGCTTTGCTTCCTGGACCGCCCTATCGGTGGCGTCGCGCTGAATCAGGAGGTTCCAGGGAACGAGCGCGCGCTCGTAGTTCCTGGCGGATGCGTACGCCCAACCGGCGCTCAGGAGCGCCTGGTTCGAATAGGGACCTTCCAGGCGTACGTGATCGAAGGAGCGCTGCGCACGCTCGAAGTCAGCCGATTCCAGCATCAGCCGGCCGAGCACCATGTTCGACTTGTCCGCGATGGCCGCGGAGGCGCGATCGGCGCCCTTGGACTGGCCGGCCTTGTCCAGCTGCTGCAGAGCTTCCTTCGAGCGTCCGGCCTGCAGTTCCGCAATGGCGAGGTTGTACGCCGCGAATGCACTCAGGCTTTTGGCACCCTGCAATCCCTTCAGAACGTCGGCGGCATCCGCCGGTCGCCCCAGCGCCATGTAGACGTTGGCCCGCAGGAACTCGATCTCATCCCGTATCGCATCTGGCACCTTGCCGTCGATCCGCTCGAGCGCCTCGAGCGCGTTGTCCATCTGACCCTTCTGAAAGTGGATGCGTGCCAGCCGGAAGGCAGCTTCGTTGCGCACCAACTCGTCAACGTTGCTTTCCAGAACAGCGCGGATGGCGCGTCCGGCGCGATGGTGCATGCGGTAAGAGAGCTCGAAATCGCCGACTGAGAACTCGGCTTGCCCAACGTGATAGTGAAGGGCGTCGAGCTGTGGCTCATCGAGACGGCGATGCTGAGCGAGTTCCGCATCGAGCCGCTCGAGCGCTTCGAAATACTGGCCCTGATAGGCGTGATACAAGGCCTCGCCGAAATAGAGATCCCTCAACTCGGCGGCGGGTGCAGGACGCGCGGCCAACAGCGTGGCCAACGCCAGACCCGACATCAGGTGCAGTGCGCGATGCACTAGTGCCACTCCCCGACGTCGATCGGGGGCTTGCCGGAATCGGGGCCGGCCAGCTTGACCCCGATGAGCTTGGGGCCGACACCCTTGCTGAAGGCGAAACGCTCGGTGCGGCTGTAGTCCTTGCCGTTCTCGAGCTTGCCGCTGAGCGACACTTCGATCTGGTGCTGCCCGGTCGCAATGTTGCCGGTGTAGAGCCGCTGCACGCTGCCTTTTTGCAGCGCTTCGAGCTCCTTGAAGCTGTAGATGTAGTGCGTCGCTAGTTGACCGTCGATATGAACCTGCACGGCGTCGAGACGGAATGTCTCGCCCTGCGCAAGGGCCACAAACACGGCGACGTGAGTGTTGGAGGGGTAGAGAAGCTTCTCCTCCAGCTGGCTGAGCTCGGCAGCAATGCTCAGGACGTCGGATTTGACCTCCTGGACCTGCTCGTCGAGGCCTTTCATCTGCTCGCGGTTAGCGTCCTGCGCAGGAACGGGCGCCACGCAGACGCAAAGCAGGATGCTCAACAGGAAACTGCGGATCGCCTGTGACATGAGCGCGTACCTCTGCCGTGCAGCTGGCTTATCTCGGCCACATGAGATCGAGTCGAGAACTTGTGGAGCGGGGAGTGCGCGGGCCTTTCAGCCCGGCGCTCACCGATCGTTCACGCTCGCGTCTTGAGAATTGACCCGGACATCGCCGTGTGTGCAGCGAACGCTGCGGCGCTGTGGGCGCAGTGAGGCGCCAATCGCGGATGGCGCAGTGAGCGTACGAGCACGCTCGCTATTCTGTAATTTCCAGTCATCGCCCCCTCCTCTCCACCTGCGGTACGACGCATCGTCTCCACACCGAGGCAGCCCAATGGGCGGACTGGATTTCGGCGGTCCCGCTGTCATGGAGCCGTGGCTCTTTAGACCGGAGACTTTGCGTCGCCACCTTTCGGTGGGTTTGCCCTGTCTTAAATCCGCGACCATCCTCGCCACTTTTCCGTTGGCGGGCGTGACGTGGATCACACATCGCGAACGTGTGAGCTCAAATTGTTCCCTTGCTTTTCTTGTGCAGTCGCGATGAGTCAACTTTTCAACGACCTGTGCGTTAGGAGGAAGTTTTGTCCTCCGCGGATCCACGCGGAGCAGTGCAGATCACATAATCTGGAAGCGCACATCAGCATCAAAGGTATCAGCGTCCAGAACCTTCGCTCGAACATGACATTGATACGGCTAACCACCTCTTCAATCCGTCGGCCAACAAGGGTGGGGGTAACTCAATTCGAACGCTTTCAGTTACCCCCAAATACCCTCAGAAGGTATCGGCTGAGGGTGGAAGTTGGCAGACGTCAGTGGATACTCGTGGTGTTCTAAATCGAGAAAATTTCTGCCGTTCCTTAATTTTTCCGGACGTCAGTGGACGTCTATGGACGTTGGTGGAACTGGTGAGGGGCGGAATCGAACCACCGGCACGCACATTCAGTGCCCGCCCCGATCGACGTGCGCATGCTCATGAAGGAACTGCCGCAGGCCCTGCGTGTAGCGTGCGCCGCTCAACAGGAAGCCTGAATTGTGGTCGCCGCTGATCTCGAGGAATGCCTTGGGCTCATTCGCTTGTCGAAACACCTCGCGACCCTGCTTGATCGGATTGATCTCGTCATCCCGGCTGTGAATCACCAGCGTCGGGGCGTGAACGTCGCGCACGTATGCCGCGGTGGCGTATTCGAAACGGGACAGCCAGTGGACCGGAAGGAACCAATAGTGGCGGCTCGCTATGTCCGGAACCGAGGCGAACGCGGATTCCAGAATTACCGCTGACGGCCGCGTCGTCTGCGCGAGATGCGCCGCGATGGCGGCACCCAGCGAACGACCGAACAGGATGATCCGGTCGTTGCGAACTCCTCGCTCCTCGACGAGGTAGTTCCAGGCGGCCTCGGCGTCGCGGTATGTGCCCTCCTCGCTCGGTCGCCCCTCGCTTAGGCCATAACCGCGATAGTCGAAGATGAACACGCCGAGCCCCAGGTCGCGGAAGATTCGGATTGAATCCAGCCGATGCGAGATGTTGCCCGCGTTGCCATGGCAGAAGAGCACCACGCGTTCAGCGTCTGGCGACGCGATGAACCAGCCGTGCAGCGAAACGCCGTCGCGCGTGGTGAATCGCACATCCTCAAAATCGAGCCCGATAGCCGCCGGCGTCGCGTCCAGCCCACGTCCGCCGATGTTCGGCAGATAGAGCAACCGCCCCTGAAAGACATACACCAGCAGAACGAACACGCCGTAGAGCGCAACGGCGGGCAGCAGGAACGAGAGCACTGCTTGCATTTTCGGTCGCATTCACCTGGGCGAGCTTGTCCACGGCCACCTGCCTGGCGCAAGCGAGCATAGCGCATCGACCGAAGTTCCCCGTACTAGAGCAGGTCTTCCAATCGCTCCAGGTCGTTGATCATGCGCCAGCGGCCGCCGCCGTCCTCGATTTTCGCGCGCCATGCCTCCAGGCGAGCAAGATATTCGCGCGGATCGTAATTGTCGGCGCGCAGTTTGGTGACGTTGAGCGCGACGCAATACAGCGGTTGGGAGCGCAACATGACATTGTGGGAACTACCCATTGAATCCTCGCACGGCAGGCCTAGTGTGGCTCCTCAAGGGAATTCGTCATGGAGACAATGAGTTTGGGATTCGCCGGCAATCAGATCTACGGTCGGGCGCGCGCCGCGTCACCAACGCCCCTTGTTTGAGACTGGCGCACGGGAATGAACGCCGTCGCCCCCGAACACTCGGCGGTCTCCTTCGAGGAGGAGGGCGTCGCGCGCAGCGTGCTCGCCATCGTACGAGAGCTGACAGCTGAGCTGCATCCAGGCATGCCCGGCGTCGACAAGCTCGGCGCCGATGCGTCCATCGAACGAGATTTCGGGCTCGACAGTCTGGCACGCGTCGAACTCGCACTCCGCGTCGCGCAAGTCTTGGGAACCGCGATCCCGGATACCGCGCTTGCGGAGTCGGAGACCGTTCGCGACCTTGCGCGCGCCCTCGTGGGCGCACGCGGGGCAGCGCCGGCCGCAGTAGCGCTCCAGCCACGAATAGCCGTCGAACGCGCGGTAGCGCCGGCCCCGGCCTCTCCCGCAACACTACTCGATGCGCTCGAGTGGCATGCAACCGAGCAACCGGAACGTACGCACATTTTGCTCGCGGACCGCGAGGACGAACCCGAGCGGATCTCTTTCAGCGATCTGCGCAGAGAGGCCACGTCGGTTGCGGCGGGGCTGAAGCGCCGCGGGATCCGGCC
>DATBVX010000031.1:0-2092 GCA_036515135.1 Steroidobacteraceae bacterium | reverse complement strand
TAGCGTTGTGGGCAGGGGAAAGGAATTGACGTGAGGACGACGCTGCCGCTGCCGGGATTCGCCGAAGTGATCGAACAGGCGCCGGATGCGATCGTCCTCGTCGACACGGCAGGCTCGATCGTCTACGCGAATCAGCGCGTCGCGCATCTCTTCGGTATTGCGCCCGCCGATCTCCTCGGTCAGCCGGTCGAAGCACTGATCCCGGAGCGTTTTCGCGCGCTGCATTCGGCGCATCGGCGAACTTACGTGCGCGATCCGAAGGTCCGTCCAATGGGCGATACTCGCCTGGCGCTCGCTGGGCGGCGCGCCGACGGGAGCGAGTTTCCCGTCGACATTCACCTGGCGCCGATCGTAAGTGACGGGCACCGCTGGACGCTCGCCGTCATTCGCGACGCCACCGAGCGACACCGTTTCCTGGACGAGCTGCGACAGGCCCAGCAGGCCGCCGAGCGGGTTGCTCGGATGAAGGGTGAGTTTCTCGCTCTGGCCGCGCATGATCTGAGTCAGCCGGAACAGACTCTCGAGCTCTTGATCAGCGCGATTGAGCGCGATGCCCCGCAGGGATCCGACATTGCAAAACTCAGCGCGGTTGCCTCAGCCTCGCTCACGCGCATGCGCGAACTGCTCAAAATGCTGCTTGAGATCTCCCGCCTGGAGTCGGGCACGATGCAAGCGGCCAATGAGCCTGTCAGGATTGCCGACATCTGCGACGACATCGAGCGGCAGTTCGGGCAGGTGGCGCGGGCAAAATCCCTCCGGTTTGTGAGCGAGCCGTGCCCACACATCATCGAGACCGATCCGAAGTTATTGCGCGGCATGCTCTCCAACCTCGTGGCGAACGCAATTCGCTACACGCCACACGGGGAAGTGCACGTGCAGTGCATGGCGCCTGCAGATGGAAGCCTGCGCTTAGCCGTACGGGACACCGGCATCGGAATCCCTGGCGACCAGCTTCAAGCGATTTTTGAAGATTTCAATCGACTCGAAGAAGCGCGGCGCACGTACAGGGACGGTTTTGGTCTCGGGCTCGGCATTGTACGGCGGCTGTCCACGGTGCTGGGGTTTCCGGTCACGGTGGAATCGACGGTCGGTCGCGGATCCACGTTTGGTGTCGAGATCCCGCCCTCCAAGGTCTACCGCATCGCGTAGCACGGTGCGACCCACCGTTTCCTCCTTGCTGTTTGCAGAGCCATGCGCAAACGGGGTGCTCCGTTGCCGCTCACGCTGCGCGCCGTGTAATCACGGCGAACACGGTCCCGAGACCATTTCGAGATAAACGGCTGTTCTAATCAGATCGCGTTTGGGCTCCTCGACAAGATCTGCGCATGAGACGACGTGTCTCCAAGTCCTTTCACTTGGCTCTTGTATTGCTGCTGAATCTCGGCGGCGGCTCCCCGTCTTGGATGCATCTCGGATCCGGGCCGCAATCTGTGACCGTTGCGCAGGCATCGGGCCTCGAGCACTGCGCTCAGCACCGCACACAGACGCCGTCCCCCGAGGCAACCACGTTGGGCGATCACAATGAACTGCCCTGTTGCGCCGATGGGTCGTGTCAGTGTGGCTGTCCACCGTCATTTCCGCTGGTCGCCATGACGGCCGCGGTACCGGTCGAACTGTCTGCCGCGTTCGCTGCGACTACAGAGACCCAGCCGTCTTTAGAGCCTCAAAGCAGTCTTCTTCGACCTCCTATCGCCTGAGCCCCCGCCGGAGCGCTGTCATCAGCCAGCCCAGCACTGGCAGATGGCTTGGTGACCGGGTGGATTTGGCCGTAGGCGTTAGTCCTTGTGTTGCCTCACCGTGCGGCGAAGGACGCACGCCGCTTTTGAGACGACTTGGGAGACTCAACAATGCATCGACACTTTCTCGACCGCTGGGTTGTCGCGGGCCTTCTGGTGGTACTCGCGGGCTGCGCCGATCTGCCGCGCGAGCGTGGAACGCCTGATGTCGACGAGATGATCGTCGCACGTGGTGTCCCGTCACCCGCCTGGCCCACAGAGGCTCGGTCCGCAAGTTCGGACGAGGCCCGCGTTGCCGAGCTGCTGAGTCAGCCGTTGACTTCCGAGCGCGCTGTCCAGCTCGCATTCCTGAAGAA
>DATBVX010000030.1:0-9016 GCA_036515135.1 Steroidobacteraceae bacterium | reverse complement strand
AAGGAGCCCGGCAGTCGCCACGAGCCAGCCGATCGGTCGCATCTGCGCGCCCATCTGCGCGACGATAATGACGGCGAGCGCCGCAGCAACGTCGAGCACGACCAGCGCTCGCCCGATGTCCTTGAGTACTGCGAGCGCCTTGCCCGGCGCGCCCGCGCGCGCAAGTGCTCTGCGGTAGCTCGTAAATACCAATAGGCGAGTGACGAGCAGAGCCGCGAGCAGCAGCGTCAGCCATGCCGGCATCGCGCGTGGGTAAAGCAGGGCCATCGTCATGACGCACAGGCCGGCGCCTTCCGTGCACCCGGTGACCAGCATCAGCGGTATCACGTGGCCGAGCCGCCAAGCGGGGATGCCGCGTCCCGCGTGCAGCATGCGAGCCTGGCTGTAGAGATAACCGAGCGCGAGCGCTGCGGTAATCCACGCGAGCAGCAGTCCGCCAAACGCTAGCGCGCCGAGTCCCGCCGCGAACAAGAACGGAGCCAGCAGCGCCTCGCGCGTCATCCACGAAGTTCGCGCATGGCGGAAAACATTGAGTGCCCTCCAGGGCCGACCGATCTCCGCCCAGACGCAGAGGAGCCCCGCGCCGACCAGCCCCATTCCGAGCAGCGTAAGAATTGGATAAGAGGGCCCCGCCAAGGCCGCAGCGATCAAAAGCATTCCGGTGCCCGAGCCACCGCCGATGAAATTGCCCGCTGCGCGCCAGTCCCAGGCAGTCTGGCGCCAGGGCGCTATGCGGCCGATCACGCTGGCCATGACGCTGTGCCCTCGACGCCGCGCGGCCGGCCCCGATTCGATTCGAACTTTCTGTACATGATTCGCGATGACACACGCGAGCGGGTTTTCGTAACGCCACGTGCGGTGTCAGGCCTCCTTTGCCCTGGCCGCCTTGGCGGCGACCTTGGCGCGCAGCTTCTCGACATCGACGACGGCTCGCGTGTGCTCACCGGTGGAGATCACTTCAACGTCGTCGCGTGCAGTCAGCGCAAATTTGACGAGCCGGCCCGTGACCGCCGCGACTTCCACGCGGAATTCGACCTTCATTCCGAGCACGGATGCGCCCCCATGGCTGATGTTGATGCCGGTGCCAACGGAATCCTCGTTGGGATCGCAGTGCTTGAGCAGCAACTCCCGGCACGTGATCTCGAAATCCCGCACGAGCTCCGGCGTTGCGTAGACGCGCAGACTCTCGCCCAGGAAATCGATCGTTCGTGGACGGTCGATGGTCACTGTGCGTGTACCCACCAGTCCTGGAGCCAGCGTCGCCTGCAACTCTCTATCTCCTATGGGCGGGACCCCGGATCATTTGTCCCCTGCCCCCGGGGGCCAGATGCACGCCATCCTTGGGGCCTCGCCCCAACCGGTCCGTGCACTATTGAAAATGTGTACGCAGCCAGCACAAAGGTCATTAAGAGGAAGTCGTATCGTGCTACGTAGAAATACGTGCTCGGCCTGCCAGTTGCCATAAGCCAAGTCCCCCGGGAATCGCACGTTCTTCGGCTGCTCTTGCGTATCCCTTCAGACTTCCCCTGCTGGCAAACGGGTTCAGTCCCGTCAGGTAATCCTTCTCGTCGACGCGCTGACGTCAGAGCCATTACTGGAGACCTGCCACTTGTTGCCGAGCGTGCGCAGACGAACAGATAGAATGGCTAACGCTGGGTTAAGAGTTGGGGCGTCAAGCGCCCAAAACGGCAAGGAATCGTCATGATCTGGAAACTGTTACTCACCGCCCTGCTGGTGCCTGTCATGTTCGCCGCGGGCTGCGCCAATCTGAGGACCAATCCCAAGTCTCCCCCCGAGACGGCAGCCAAGGCTGAGGCCGATCGCGAGAAGGCGCCCGAACTGAGCGAGCAGCGCTTGATGCTGAGCGAGGGCTACAGCCTGCTGTACACGGACGCCTCCAATCTCGATCTCGTCGGGTTGATCCTCTACGTGAAAGTGGAGTCGGACGAGGTCGACGAGATCGTTACCGCCATCGCCAAGTTCGGCGGCGAACTGAAACATGACCTGGAGCGAATTGCCAGGGACTACCCGGGCGTGCGCATCGATCTCGACCCATTGCCGGAAATGGAGAAACGCAAGCGCCTGGCGCTCGGCAAGGACCGCGCCCGCTACTTCGCGCCAATCATCGGCCACGGCGGCCGCGAATACGAGCGTACGGTGCTGATCTCGTTTTCCAACGGCATCAATCACGAACGCCACCTGTGCCATGTCATGGCCGAGGAAGAGCCCGACGCCGGCCTGAAAAAGTTCCTGATCGATACCGAGGAGCGCTACAACGGCCTCTACGACCGCACCGTCGCGCTGTTGGAAAAGGAATACTTCAAGAACCCCAGCGGGCAAACGAAGGACTAGCTGCCGCACGCCACGGCGGCCGCTAGTCATCTCGTATCGGCCCGAACGGCCGCTGCTGTCTCAATAGTAGTGGTTGTACAGGACGTCGAGAACGATCCCGGTGGCGATGGCTGCCAGCACGACGTCGCCGTTCACGCGCACCCAGTGCGCTCCACGGGGCGGCGGGCGCAGGTGGCATTCGCGATAGTCGCGAATCACGTAGGGCCGTGCGTAGTACGCTGCCGGCAATCGTTCTCCACGGCGCCAGGAGTGCGGGCGATAACCCCGAGGATGGTGGTACTGGCCAGCGCGGATCCTGTCATGCCGACCATCGCGGCGGTCCCATCGATCATCACGTCGATCGTCACGACGAGCCCATCTACCATCACGGCGCTCATCACGACGATCCCATCGATCATCACGCCGTTCATCGCGCTGATCCCAGCGATTGTCACGTCGGTCGTCCCGGAATGAATCGTTCGAGTACCGATCTGGCCTATCGTCGTGATCGTGGCCCTTCGGTGAGTCGGCCATGGCCACCGAACTCGCGATCAGCGACATCAGGATGGCTGCAGTGACGGTGTGTTTCATCGAAGTCTCCTGTGACTCATGGTCAACACTTCGCAGCTGCACTATCACTGCACTCGACTGAGCCCCCGCTGAATGCGCTCGTTCAGGTCTCGTTTAGAAATCTCCCTTTCGAGATCAGCCGCGGCTCAGTCGTGCCCGCCGGTCAGCCACAAATTCCCGCCCACAAGTGTCAGCCCGGGTCTTTAGAACGCGCTATTCGCCCCAATATCGATTGACAGCAAAGGAGTTTGCTCGATTGACTATGGTCTCGTGTTTGTAAGGAGAGCGAAATGATGAGTCTCATGCGTCACCAACCCTGGTCCCTGCTTGATCGCTGGCACCCCGAATTCGAACAGGTGTTCCGCGGAAAGTCGGGCGCCACAGAGCCAGTCGTAACCTACGGCACGGCGTGGACACCGGCGGTCGATGTTCAGGAAGAGAACGACAGGTTTCTGGTACGTGCGGATGTCCCGGGCGTCGAGGCGAAGGATATTGATGTCTCCGCTGAGGATGGCCTATTGACAATTCGTGGCGTGCGAGCAACGAAAGAGCGCTCGGAAAGCGACGGCTTCGAACACCTTGAGTGCTTCACCGGCACGTTCCTGCGCCGCTTTACCCTGCCCGATTCCGCGAAAACTGATTCGATCAAGGCGCGCTACACCAATGGCGTGCTCGAGATCGAGATCCCCAAGCAGGCGCGAGTCGAGGCCAAGCGCATTGAGGTCACGGTCAATTGATCCGTCTGAATGAAGTGATCCAACGATGAGAGGCCGCGACTAAAAAGCGGCTCACTTTATCCCCGGCATCGCAAAGGTGTCGGGGATTTTCTTTACTATGTTCAGCAGCGAACAGACGGCGGCTTTCCAGACCTGTACGGTGCCTTTGCACGATCACCCGGAGAATGCCATGTCCAAGGAACAACCCGAGCCCGTCTCAACGGAACTACCGCCGCCCATCGCCGCTCTCGTCGAGGCAACCAATGCCCATGACACTGCTGCGTTTCTCGCCAGCTTCACCGATGACGCCGTCCTCACCGACGAGGGACACGACTATCGCGGTGCCGCTGCAATCAAGGAGTGGAGCGATCGCCGATATATCGGCGCCCAGGTCACCCTCGATGTCACCGATGTGAACTTCCGCGACGGAAAGACCATCGTCACCGCCAAGGTGGACGGCAACTTCCCCAAGGCGGGACTTCCTGATCCCTTCAAGATGGATCTCCACTTCGCTATCGACAAAGCCAAGATTGCCGCGTTGAGCATGCGTGCGGCAGTCCACTAGCCGAGAGGAACGGTATCTGAGGAACGGTGTCTGGATTGGCTTATTGGCCATTTCCAGACGCTGAGCCTCAGTTCAAGAGTGGATGATCCTTCGGCAGCTGCTGTGAGTACCAGATGGCCAGTTTGTGCCTCTTGGTGGCTTCGGCAACCTGGTCTTCTGGAAGCGGCTGGATGATCTTGTCGTGGACCAGCAGTCGGTAGACGTACAAGAGCTTGTCGCTCGCCGAATCCGTTGGCTCGAACACCACCGCGCCACGCCCCTCCGCGTACTTCATGGCAGCAAGTAGCGCGACTTTGAACAACTCGCCTTCATGCTTCAGCTTCTTCATCGCTGCGGCAGTTGCAGCGACGACCTGATTCGCGAGCGCAAGGTGTATCTATTGAAGCGCGCCGCTGCCAAATAGCCCCAGCAAACCGATGACGATCAGGTAGAACGCGACGATGTAGCTCAATAGTCGCGGAACCACGAGGATCAAGATGCCCGCAACGAGTGAAACGAGCGGGCCGATCGAGAGATGGAGATTCATTGACGCCTCTGGCGGTGAATGGTCGGGCACCGAATATTCCCATCCGGTCTCACCGGTCTCTGTACGCTGCCTCACATAACGCCACTGAAGCGAATACGGTGCCGGACACGGCTTATTGGTCATTTCGATGAATCATGAATAGGCCACATAGGCCAAACCGGACACCGCCATTCACATGCTTACCTCGACTTTGAAGCCGCCGTGGTTCCTTCCATCATCCAGAGGTGTTGGTATGACGACTCGTAATCCATCAGGTGTCACGGCGACTCGCCGATCGCACTTTTTCCTGTTGGCGCTTGCTGCCGTTGCCTGCGTAGTAATGCCTGTCGGCTCTCCGTCCCGCGCTGACGCCGAAGCCGATGCGCGTCCGCTCAAGATCGGAGTGATCGGTGCGGGTCGTATCGGGGGCATGCTCGCCACGTTGTGGGCCAAGGCTGGGCACGAGATCCTGATCTCCTCGCGCCATCCCGATCAGCTCGTGGAGCTTGCGCGCTCGCTCGGACCCAAGGCTCAGGTCGGCACACCGCGCGAGGCCGCGGCGTTCGGCGACGTAGTGCTGATCTCGATTCCCTATGGCGCGATGCCTCAGCTTGGCCACGATCTCAAAGCAGAGCTTGCGGGGAAGATCGTGCTCGACACCGGCAATCCCTATCCGGGCCGCGACGGCGACATGGCCGAAGAAGCGCGGCGCAAAGGGACCGGCGTAGCGTCAGCGGAATTTCTGCCCGGTGCGCGCCTCGTACGCGCATTCAATGCCATCAACTACCGTGCACTCGAGAGCGAAGCGCACCGCGCTCGCGACGCGGTGGGAATCCCCTTGGCCGGTGACGATGCGGAAGCGCTGGAAGTCGCCCAGCGCCTGGTAAGGGATGCGGGATTCGAGCCGGTCGTAGTCGGCGGGTTGCCGCGTGCTAAGGAGTTCGACGTCGGCACGCGGGTGTACACGCAATTGCTCACCGCGGATGAGTTGCGCAAGGAACTGGGGCTTGCCGCCCAGACGGCACCCTGACGACCCTGCCGCGTGCGTCTGTCTCTCCGCCTTCTCCTCGCGCTGCTGATCGCGGGTCTCGTCGCCTGCGCCCAACTGCAACCGCGTCCCGCACTGCCGATCGAGGCAGCGGTGCCACCGGAAGTGGAAACCCAACTCGATGAGCTTATCGCCGCTGTCGAGGGAAGGCACCCGGGTCAGTCCGCCTTTCGACTCCTGAGTGAGGGCCCGGAGGCGTTCGTCATCCGCGCGCGCAGCGCACAGGTGGCCGCGCGCAGCCTGGATGTCCAAACGTACATCTGGCATGCCGACCTCACGGGGATGTACCTAGCGCAGCAACTGCTCGAAGCGGCGGATCGCGGCGTCAAGGTCAGGCTGCTCGTGGACGACATGGACGCGCGCGCCAAGAATGCCGGCTTTGCCGCGCTCGATGCGCATCAGAACATCACTGTGCGCCTCTTTAATCCGTTCGCTTCGCGCGAGGGAACGCTGAGCATGCTCGGCGAAGGCCTGATGAGCTTCGGGCGGATCAACCATCGCATGCACAACAAGTCGTGGATCGCCGATAACCGCATCGCGGTCGTGGGCGGCAGAAATCTCGGCGACGAATACTTTAGCGCGAGCAAGGAGGTGAACTTCGTCGATCTCGACTTCGCCATGATCGGCCCCGTCGTGCGGGACGCCTCGACATCGTTCGACCGGTACTGGAACTCGCCCGCTGCCTATCCGATCGAGATTCTCGACCGCGAGGGCGTCACTGCCGAGGCGCTCGCGACGCTTCGCACCAGGCTTGCCGAGAGTATCAGGGGCGCCGGATCGAGCCGCTACGCCGACGTGCTGCGCGGGGACGACGCGGTGAAACGCCTCGTCGACGGGGATTGGCCCATGGAGTGGTCGGCAAACTATTTCTTCGCTTCGGACGATCCGCTCAAAGCGACGATGAATGAACGCGACCCGCAGCGCTCACGAGTCATGGTCGCTCTCACGCCGGCACTGCGTGCGACCCAGGTGGATCTCGCCGTTATTTCCCCGTACTTTGTGCCCGGTGAGCGCGGTACAGCGGGACTGGTCGAGGCCGCGCAAGCAGGCAAACGCGTGCGCATACTTACCAATTCGCTCGTCGCCAATGACGTTGCCGCCGTGCACGGCGGTTATTCGCGTCACCGAGAGGCATTGCTCGAGGGCGGCGTGCAATTGTGGGAGCTGAAGCCGTTGACGGGTAGCGACCCGCAGTCGAGCTTCCTGGGCTCGTCTGGGGCAAGCCTTCACACCAAAGCGCTCGTCATGGACGGCCGGACGCTGTTCGTCGGCAGCTACAATCTGGATCCACGCTCAACCTGGCTGAACTGCGAGCAAGGCGTGCTGGTCGAGAATGCGGTCCTCGCCCAGCAACTCGAGGCGATCTTTGCGACCCAAGTGACCGGCCAGCGAGCCTGGCAAGTGACGCTCGATAACAAGAAGCTCCACTGGAGCGACGGCACCGAGACATTCGATTCGGATCCGAAAGCTACGGCTGGGCGTCGCTTCCAAGCCTGGATCACTCGTGTGCTGCACCTCGACGCACAGCTCTAAGACAGGTGCCGGACACGGCTTATGCGGCTTATTCAGCTTAGAAGCTGACGTCGACCTTGAAGCCACCGTAGATCATGCGCTTACCGTCGAACGGCATCGACTTGCCTTTCATCATGGCGGCCAGGCGCGGGTCGCTCATCACCTTGGCGTTCACCCGGTCGCGGTCTTTGCGCGATTTATACACAATCCATGAAAACCACACGACCTCATCGGCCTTGAGCTTCACGCTTCGTGGGAACGAGGTGTACTTGCCACGTTTCACGTCGTCGGCAATACATTCGCGGAACTCGAGTGCGCCGTATTCACGCCAGATCTTGCCGCACTTGCGCGCCATCTGGCGGTAGGTGGCAATGCCGCGCTTGCGAACGGGAACAATGAATCCATCGACGTACTTCGGCATGACAAATCTCCTGATATTCCGAGTGGTTTGTGAAACGGTACCGGGTTTGCCTTATGTGGCTTATTCATCAAGTGGTCTGGCGTCGGACTTGGATCTATGAATAAGCCACATAAGGCAAACCCGGTACCATCATTTTAGACGACGATCCAAGGGTTCGAGTTTCGACACCGAGAAACAAATTCTTTCGCAGACCACGCCCCTACGCGCCCGCTATTGCAGCGCGGGCGGCGAGGTGGCCGGAGATTCCGTACATGCCTGCGCCCGGATGGGTCCCTGCTCCGCACAAGTAATAGCCGTCGATTGGTGTGGCGTAGCGTGACACGGCGGGCACGGGGCGCATGAAGAGGATCTGATCGAGCGCCATCTCGCCTTGTGACACGGCACCTTCACGCACACCGAAGCGCGACTCGAGGTCGGGCGGCGTGAGAACCGTTCGCTCGCGCACGCTTGAGGCAAAACCCGGCAGATGGCGGTCAACCTGCCCGATGGCGCGATCAGCGAGCGACTCGCGCAACCCAGCCCACGTGCCTTCGCGCAGTCGATACGGCGTGTATTGAACGTGCAGAACTGCAACGTGCTTGCCCGCCGGTGCGAACTCGGGCTGTGTGAGGGTCGGGAAACGGATCTCGATGAACGGGTCTTCCGAGCAACGGCCGTATTTCGAGGCCTCGTACGCGCGCTCGACGTGGCGGATCGTCGGCGCGATCAAGAGCGACCCCGACAGTGCGCCGGCGGACGCGCCCGCGGGCGGCGACGGAAGATCAGGAACCGCTGGCAGTGTCTCGAGTGCGACCAGGATCTTGGTCGTGACACCACGGAACCGGATGCTGCGCACCGCGCGGATAAACTCGGGGTCGTGATGCTTCGGGTCGATCAGGTCGAGAAGGCTCCGGTACGGGTCGAGAGCCGAGATCACGATGCGGCATGCAACCTCCTCACCCGAGGCCAGGTTGACGCTCGTGACGCGGCCGTCGCGCACCATGAGGTCGCGGACGCTTGTATGCGTGGCGATCGAGACGCCGGCCGCGCGCGCATCGGCTTCGCGCTTCTTGAGCAGTGCGGCAGGGCCTTCGCTTTCGACGCCGACATGGCGGTGCAGGAACGTGAAAGCGGTGCCGGCGGCGGCCGGGCCTTGCGCCAGGTCCGTCACGGCCAACGCGGCCAGTGCGCCTTTGAGCGCCGGCGTTTCAAACTCGTCGTCGAGCAAGTCGGCAATCGGCATCGGCAGGATGTGCAGGAGATCGGCCATCCCGCGTCGGCCGAGCTTGCGGAATTTGCGCCCAAGGTTGGCCAGCGTCAGGAATTCGCCCAGGGTGTCGGCATCGATGCGCGGCGGTGGCGAGCGGTA
>DATBVX010000029.1:0-10806 GCA_036515135.1 Steroidobacteraceae bacterium | reverse complement strand
GGAATTCCTTCGCGCACGTGCTCGGCGGCGGCGCCATTCATGATTGCGCCGGGTCGGGTCTCGAGTTGCCACGTCCCCTGCCCGGGGGTGATGACGATCGTATCGCCGCCCAGGCGCCGCATTCCCACCTGGAACGACGCCAGCGTCCGCAGCGATGGATTGAGAAACACCAGGCCGAGAATTCGACCCTCGAGCGCGCGCGGCTGCGGTCGCTGTTGCAAGTCGCGCGCCAGCACCAGGAGGTCGACGACCTCCTCGCGGGTGAAGTGGGCGAGATCGAGAAATCGCAGCATCACTAATCCAATGACCGCAATGCATCTCGAAGTCGCACCACGTGCTCTTCGCCCAGGATGAACGGCGGGAGCAGTCGCAGGACATTGGGATCGGCGCTCGTGCCGGTGAGGATGTCGCGCTCGAGCAGCTCGCGCTGCACGTCCTTCGCGGGCCGGCCGGTGTTGAGTCCCAACAGGAATCCAGCGCCCTGGCTGCCGTGCACCGGACCTACATTGCAGGTCTCACGGATCAATGACGAGATACGACGGACATTGGCGAGCAGGTTTTCCGACTCGATCGCATCGATGACGGCCTCGATCACGGCGCAGGCCATCGGTCCACCACCGAACGTCGTTCCCAGCATGTCGATCTTGAGGTGCCCGGCGATCGAGGGCGACATCAACAGGGCGGAGCAGGGGAAACCGCTGCCAAGGGCCTTGGCGGTCGTGATCATGTCGGGGACGACGCCGTACAGGTTGGCTGCGAAAGGCTCGCCACAGCGGCCCATCCCACATTGCACCTCGTCGAAGATCAGCAACGCGCCGACCCGGTCGCAGCGACGCCGCAACGCTTCGAGAAACGGCTTTCCGAGGTCGAAGGCCCCCGCGAGTCCCTGAACGGGCTCGACGATCACCGCCGCCGTCCGATCGGTGACGTGCTGCACGACAGCCGCTTCGTCACGCCGAGGGATGAAGCTCACATCGAACGGCGCGCGCGGGAATCCATACCACTTGCTGGCGGCGCCGTACGTCACTGCTCCCGCAGCCGCGGTTCGACCGTGAAAGCTGTGCTCGATCGCCGCCACATGAGCACGATTGGTGATGCGCAGCGCCAGCTTGAGCGCGTTCTCATTCGCTTCGGCGCCGGTGTTGACGAAGAACACGCTGTCGAGCCCGAGCCCGGCGAAACGCACCAGGCGCGCCGCGGCGCGTTCCCGGACGTCCATTGCCACGGCATTCGTTTGAAACGAGACGCCACGAGCCTGGCGCTCGAGCGCTTCGAGCCAGCGCGGGTGCCCGTAGCCGAGAGCGGCCACGGCATGGCCGCCGTAGAGATCGAGCAGCTTGCGGCCGTCGCGAGTCGTGAGCCAGACGCCCTCGGCGCTCGTGACCTCGATCGGATACTGCGCAAAGACGGGCGCGAGATTCGAAGTGCGCTTTGCGGCAGAGATGGCGGCGTTCATGGTTCAGGTCCAGCCGGGTGCGGGCGCCGTCAGTCCGGCGGTCTCGTCGAAGCCGAGCATGCGATTCATCCACTGCACCGCTCCGCCCGCGGCGCCCTTGGTGAGGTTGTCGATCACGCACGTGACCGCAACCGTTCTGCCGTTGGCCGCGGCGCTCAGGTTGGCGAAGTTGCTGCACACGACGTCCTTGATGCGAGCCGTCTCTGCACCCACGCGCACGAAGAAGCTTCCTTGATAGAAGTCCTGCAACGCCCGCTGAATCGCCGCCGTCTCGAGCGATTTCTTCATCGCGGCCTGCACCGTCACGTGAATACCACGTGCGAACGGTCCGGAATGAGGGACGAACGCGAACTCGGCCGCGACACCGGTCGCCGCTCGGGCGCAGGCGGCCACTTCAGGCGTGTGACGATGGGCGAGCGGGTTGTACGCGTACAGATCGGCGTGACGCTGTGGATGATGCGTACCCTCGATCGGCTTGCGGCCTGAACCGGTGCTGCCGGTGATGCCGGCGACGAACAGACGCGGTTCGACAAGATCGAGCGCGAGCAGCGGCACGCTGGCGAGCAGGATCGCGGTTGCGAAGCAGCCCGGGTGCCCGACGTGCGGAGTGCCGAGTTGCTTCAGGTGCTCCGGCACCGCACAAGTGAAGTCGCCCAGGCGCTCGGGCGCCCCGTGCGCGTGTTTGTAAACCTGTTCGTAGGCCTGCGCCGACGAATAGCGGAAGTCTGCTGAGATATCGACGGCGCGAACGCGCGTCTGCGCGCTCTCAGCGCGCTTGAGCAGACCATCGATCAGGCCCGCCGAGACACCGTGAGGCGCCGCCGAAAAGAGCGCGCTCGAAGGCGTGCGCGAAATGGCCGCGGCAATCTCCTCGTGAGAGGAGAAAGTGAGTTCCGGGTAGCTCGACCTGAGATGTGGGAACGACTTCGCCACCCGCTCGCCCGGCTGGCTGTCCGACATCAGTGCCTTGAGCACGAGCTGCGGATGGCCGGCGATCAGCCGCACGAGCTCGCCAGCCACATAACCCGTGCCACCCAGCACGAACGTGGGCGTGCGTGCACTCATTCCGCTGCTACCCGTACCGGCGTGGCTTTCTCGAGGCCAACGCTAGCGATTACGTGATCGCCCAGCGCCGCACCGTCAGTGATGGCATTGAATGCCGCGACATTCATCCGCTCCTGGACGATCTGCACGCCCACCTGGTTGTCGGTGGCGGGGCCGGTGACGACACAGGGCTCGATGACGAACTGCTCGCGCAGGATCTTGACGCCGCCCCAGGCCGCGACCGGATCGTTGGCGGACAACACCAGGCCGGTGATCGCGCCGCGGATGTCCTCGCAACGCAGGATCGCTTCGACGCCGTAGGTGCCGAGTATCCCGTCACCCAGCTCGAACACGATCACGTCGGGTTTCCCGGACGCCATCTCGCTCAACATGGCGCGGGTGAGCGCCGGGCCGGTCTTGGGTGTCGTGGTCACGATACCGAGATCTGTGAAGATCATCGATCGCCGTGCGCCTGCGTCTTCCATCGCCAGGATGTCCCGCCGCAGTGAAACGCCCGTCGCCTTGAACGCATCGACGGTCAGGCCCCGATGCCGCATGCGCGCGACGATCGCGCACGCCGCCGCGGTCTTGCCGGCTTCCATGCAGGTACCGGCGAGGGCAACAACCGGGATGCCGCGCTTATTCAGGGTCGCGTTGTAGTCGAGCGCCTTGTACCCGACGCGGGCAGGTACGCCAATGCGTTCACCGAGGTATGGGAACTGCAGGACGACGCCGAGCACGCGGCAGTCGAAGGGTTTGCCCTTGTCCGGCGTGGCGGAATCGCAGATGCCGAGGACGCCACCGATGTTGAGCATCTGGATGACGTCGCCCGCGTGTACCGATTCCGGCAGATGGCCGGAATAGCCAAACAGCGCCTTGCGATGGCCGAGCGCGCCCACTACGACGTCGCCGCGCGCGATTTTCGCCATGCGGCCGCTCGTGAGCTCGAGCGTGTTGTAGGTGGACTTGTTGTTCAGGATCTCGACCACCAGCACCACGCCTTCCTCGCATGGAATGTCGGTCGAGATGCGCAGCTCGTGCCCGAGGCCACAGGCCTGGGTAACGGACGCCACCTTGTCCACGACCACCGTCTTCATCACTTGTCCTCCGTTCACTGCCGTTCACCTGCGCCCGCGCGCTGGTGAAAGATTCCGGTGAGCGCCTGGATCTTCGAGAAACCGAGCGCATCGACGGCGCTCCATTCGCCCGCCGCTTCGCCATAGACGCCCTTCGAGGCGGCCATGAGCGAATAGCGTGACACCACACCCTCGACGAAAGCATTGCCGGGCCTGAACAGGAGTTTCACTTCGCCGGTGACCCGCGCCTGCGACGAAGCGAGCAACGCTTCGATGTCGCGACACACCGGATCGAGATGCTGGCCTTCGTGCACGAGATCTCCGTAGGGCTGCGCGACGAGTTCCTTGATTCGCGCCTGACGTCCCGTGAGCACGAGCTTCTCGAGCTCCCGATGCGCCGTGATCAGCACTTCTGCCGCGGGCGCCTCGAAAGCGACGCGGCCCTTGGTGCCGATGATCGTGTCGCCGAGATGGATCCCGCGACCGATGCCGAAGGGCGCAGCAAGCGCTTCGAGCCGCTCGATGAGTTCGACCGGTGCCAGGCGCTCGCCATCCAGGCTCATCGGCACGCCGGCATCGAAACCGATCGTGTGACGCGCCGGTGCACGCGGGTGCGTGAAAGCATCCTTTGTCAGCACCCACGCGTGATCCGGGATGCTGTCGGACGAGGTCAGGGTTTCCTTTCCGCCAATGGTCACGCCCCACAATCCACGATTGACGGAATAGGCGGCACCAAAGGGCGGCACGGGGAGTTTGCGCTCCTCGAGATATTTGAGCTGTTCGGGGCGTTTGAAGGCGTGATCGCGTACCGGCGCGAGAATTTCCAGCTCGGGTGCGAGCGTGCGCAAAGCCACTTCAAAGCGAACCTGGTCGTTACCCGCCGCCGTGCAGCCGTGCGCCACGATGCGCGTGCCGAGTTGCTTCGCAAGCTGCGCAATCGTCTGGGCCTGCATGACGCGCTCGGCGCCGACGCAGAGAGGGTAGAGCTGGCCGCGGCGCACGTTGCCCATGATCAGGAAGCGCAACACCTGGTCGAAATACCCGGTGCGGGCATCGACCAATCGATGGTCCGACGCACCCAGCGCGCGCGCCCGTTCCGCCAGCATGCGTGCAGCCTCGGCGTCGATGCCGCCAGTGTTGACCGTGACCGTGATGATCGGCCGGCCCTGGTTCTCCTTGAGCCACGGCACGAGAAACGACGTGTCGAGACCGCCGGAGAACGCGAGCAGGATGGGCTCGCCACCTGTGGGTGAAACATTGCTCATGGATCAGACCCGGAAGATGGAGTGCAGGCGCTGCAGGACTTTCTTCTGCTGGCTGGCGCCGTGTGTGGCAATGAAAATCGTGTCGTCGCCCGAAATCGTGCCGACCACTTCGGGCCAGCGTGCGCGGTCCACGGCAACGGCGACGCTTTGCGCGGCGCCGACCGCTGTCTTGACGACGGTGAGCGTCGATCCGGCGGAGTGAATCTCGCGCACGAAACCCGCGAGGGCATCAAAACCGCCGTTGACCTGATCCCGGATTTCGGGGAGGAGAACGTATCGCTCGCCCGCCTTGATCACCCCGAGCTCGCGCAGATCGCGGCTCACGCTCGACTGCGTGGCCTCGTGGCCGAGCTTGTGCAGCAGCCGCACCAGGTCGGCCTGCCGGCCGACGGCCTGCTCGTGCAGGATCCTGACGATCGCCGCGCGCCGCTCGAGCTGCTTCCTGGCCTCCGTGGTCACTGAAAAGGGTCCGTGCGGCCTGGCCGCGTGCATAAAAGTTCGCGCATCGTGCATAAATATGCACGAGCTGTCAAGCTATACTCTGCCACCCGATTTCTGGAAACCGCGGCACCCCGCATGAGTCAACTTCCCGACGCCGTCGAGATCGAAACCGGACGAAATCCGCGCGCGAGCGTGATCTGGCTGCATGGCTTAGGTGCCGACGGCCACGACTTCGAACCGGTCGTTCCAGAGCTCGTCGGTCCGCGGGAGCGCGCGTTGCGGTTCGTCTTTCCACACGCGCCGGTCCGGCCGGTGACGATCAACAACGGCTACCGCATGCGCGCGTGGTATGACATCACGGGCATCGACCGCAGTGCGGTCGAAGACGAGGTGGGTATCCGTGGCTCGGAGGCCACGGCGCGCGCGCTGATTGCGCGCGAGAACGAACGCGGTGTGCCGAGCAGCGGCATCGTGCTCGCGGGTTTCTCGCAGGGTGGGGCGATGGCGCTCTTCACCGGGTTGCGCTACCCGGAGAAGCTCGCGGGCATCGTGGGCCTGTCGTGCTACCTGTTGCTCGCCTCAACGCTCGATGCGGAGCGAAGCCCGGCGAACCAGCCGACGCCGATCTTCATGGCTCACGGCATGTTCGATCCCATCATCGATATCCATCTGGGAGAGGGGAGCCGGCAGCTGCTCGAATCGAAGGGTTACGCGATCGAGTGGCACCGCTACCCGATGCCCCATTCGGTCTGCGCCGAAGAGATCGCCGCGATTGCCAGCTGGCTGAGACGCGTATTGCCGGAATCGTGATCAATCCTTCTGGCACGAGGCGCAGCTCGGCCAGAATTTCTTCTGCAGCTGCTCGAGCGTCCAGGCATTGCCCTTGCGAAAGAAGTCCTTGAGCTTCTGTGAATCGGCGTCATCGCCGAATCCCAGCCCGATGATGCGCACGTTGGTCATCCCGGGCTCGAGCGGCTGAAAGTAGATCACGGTCCACATGTCCTTCACCGGCTCCGGAAACGGGAAGTCGTCGGGCGTCTGGAAGACCTTGATCGAGAGCATGCGCTCCGGCTCGAAGCTCAAGATCTGGTTGACGATCGTCTTGGGGTCCCCGAGCGCGCCCTTCGGGTCATAGTGAGTGCGCATCAGCCCGCCCACCTTCAGGTCGATCTCGGCGTGCGCCACCATCCACGACTCCATCCCTTCCTGGGTGGTGAACAGCCCCCAAACCTCCGTCACCGGTGCATTGATGATTGCTTCCGTGATCAACGGCTGGGTGTCGGCGCTCGCCGCAGGCGCGGCGAATGCCCCGGCAAGCCCCACAATCGAACCTAACAACGACCGCAATCGGTATCTCATTGATCTAGTGCCACGCTCCGAGAATCGCGCCCATCATCGTGTACACCACGACGTTGTAGCCGCCGTTGATGAGGAGAAGCGCCATGGGCCGACGCTCGAACAGATACACGACGCCGAATGAGGTCGCAACCCAGGCCGCGCCGACCATGAATCCGGCGGTGGCGCCGAACGCGATGTCGGCCTCAGCACCCAGGAACATCGCGAGCACAAAGGCAGCCACGAGCTGCAGCAGGAGCGAGACACCGAAGATCTTCGCCATGTTCCCGTGGCGAAGCTGCTCCTCGTTGAGTGCCGCGGCCCGCATCCATGGCCGATAGAAGAGTGCCGGCGAATACCACAAGCCTCCCAGAACGAAGCTGGCCACGGCGGCGGCGAGCACGGCCCAGGAATTGAGCTGGGACATCACAGCGGCAAAGTCCATAAATCCTCCCACGTCGGAAGTCGAAAACGGGCTGGAATCCTAATGGGCTCAGGGGGATGCGTATTGTAGAAATTTGACCGGCCGGAAAGTGCGGCAATCGGCTTGACAAGTCGGCCGGTAAGGACTGTAATTTCTGTCATGACAGAAACAACAGAAATCCAAGAAAGCCTGCCGGACCCCATCCGCCGATTCGTGCTGCATTGGGGAAACATGGGCGATCGCTGGGGCGTGAACCGCTCGGTCAGTCAGGTCCACGCGCTGCTGTACGTCGCGGAGCGGCCGTTGACAGCCGAGGAGATCGCCGAGCTGCTGGCGATGGCGCGCTCGAACGTATCGACCTCACTGCGGGAGCTCATGTCCTGGCAACTGGTGCGGCGCGTGCCGTTACTCGGCGACCGTCGTGATCACTTCGAAGCCGAAACCGACCTGTGGACGATGGTCACCCGCATCGCCGCGGGCCGCAAAGCGCGCGAGCTCGATCCCGCAGCGGCGGCGCTGCGTGACTGCCTGGCGGAGGCACGCATGGATCCGCGGGTCGGCGCGCAGGCGAGAGCGCGCCTGGAGGAGATGCTCGGCTTCGTCGAACGGCTGAGCCAATGGTACGTGCAGATGCTGTCGCTGCCGAAGTCGCAGGTGATCGCGCTGATGAAGCTCGGCACCGGCATCGTCCGCTTGCTCGAGCGACGCATCCCCCGGCGCAAGGCAGTGGGAGAGTGAATTCGCAGGAGAATCAAGAGGAGCATTGCCATGACGTCCGCCGCAGTCCTGAGCATCGCGCTCGCAGTCAGCCTCGCCTTGAGCACCATCCTGGTGGCGGTGCTCGCAAAGCCGTTGCGGCTCGTCCTCGCCACGCTGTGCGAACGCGGTGAAGGCGTCCCCTTCTGGGTCGCGTTTACGTCGCTGATGCTCTATCTCACGCCACTCTTCATCACGATCGTTCGACAGGGTGGCGCTCACCTCGAGTCCGAATCGGTGGCCGAAATCGTGCGCATGTCGCTCAGCACGGCGGTACTTGGCGCATTAGTTGCGCTGCTACCGGTCGGCTGGCAGATCGCGAGAGCCCGGCCACACGCCCCCAGCGCGCACCCACAATCCAGGGAGGTCCACCACGACTTGAATCGGGGGTGAGGCGAGCCTGGTGAGCGGACGTGTGCCCTTCACCGCCATGCGCGCTCGCTCACGAGCTGGACGT
Source organism: Steroidobacteraceae bacterium (assembly GCA_036515135.1). GTDB lineage: Bacteria > Pseudomonadota > Gammaproteobacteria > Steroidobacterales > Steroidobacteraceae > DATBVX01. The sequence continues at coordinate 2,552 of DATBVX010000029.1, read as the reverse complement.
CCGTCACTCCCGCGTTCCCGCGAAGTCGAGGATGCGCGATTCCGGAATCTGCTCGATCCCGAGGAATGGTCGAGGCTCCCTTCGCCGATCCAGCGTCGATTTACTCACGCTCTCGCCGATGGCGAGTCGAGCGCTTTTCTCGGTGAGGTGGCCGAAACCCGCCTATCGCTATTCGGTCGATTGATCAGCTGCGTCCTGCTCCTGTTCGGAGCGCCGCTTCCCTTGCAGCCGGCGCAAAGAACCTCGGCAGCCGTGATCGTGACCGAGGATCACGCTAGCGGTGGACAGCTGTGGACCCGAATCTACGGGCGCATCGGGCGTTTCCCGCAGGTCATTCACTCAGCCAAGTGCTTCAGCGGACCGACCGGGCTCGAAGAGCGGGTGGGCGGCGGTCTCGGGATGGCGCTCACTGTTCACGTCGAACATCGCGCGCTGGTGTTTCGCAGCGCATGGTACTTCCTGCGCGTGCTCGGCCTGACCCTGCGAGTGCCATCGATGCTGAGTCCGGGCCGTCTCGAAGTCGTTCATCGCGAAGAGCGCGACGGCTGCTTCAGTTTCACTTTGACCATACACCATCCGCTGTTTGGCGAAGTCGTTCGCCAGGCCGCGTTCTTCAAGGATGGGCCCCGGTGAATGTTGTGCCTGCAAACTCCACCGCGGAACAAGGTCCAGCGCTGGCGCCGCTCATCGTCTTCGATGGAACATGCGTGCTGTGCTCGTCGTGGGTGGCGTTCGTGCTTCGTCGTGGCGCGCGCACACGGTTTCGGTTTGCCACGACGCAATCGTCTACGGGCCAGGCGCTGTTGACCGCGAACGGCATAGAGACCGCGAACCCGAGCACATTCCTTCTTGTCGAGCAGAGCGGCGCCTACACCGAGTCCGATGCAGTGATCCGCATGTCCTGGATCTTCGGCGGGGCATGGCGCATCGCCGCGCTGGCACTCGCGATTCCCAAGGCCGCGCGCGATGCCGTCTATCGGTGGGTGGCGCGCAATCGCTATCGCTGGTTCGGACGGCGCGAGGAGTGTTTCGCTCCGTCAGCCGCGGATTGCGATCGCTTCCTCTTCTAGCTGGGTGCGGATGGCGAAGGCCCGCCACTCCGACACGATCTCCGCGAGCGAAAGCAGGCCGACGCACGGCCGCGCACCGCGCTCCATCGTCGGCGCGTAACCCGGCACGCCGAGCAATTTCTTGGCAAGCAGTGCCGCCGGAGTCGCCGGGATCTGTGGTCCGTCACCGCGTTCGGCGCTGAGCGTCCAGCGGCGCCGAACGCTTCTGCTATCGGCATGGATGCCGGCAATTTCGACGTGCATCGCGCCTGTATCGGAGGCCCAGCCATTGAGCGCATCGGCGACGCGGATCATCGAGCTGGCATAGGGCACGAGCGAACTCATCAGACCCGCGCGTACGAGCCCCGACAGCACAGCAAGTCCCAGGTGTAGCGCGCCAATTTCGAGACCCGCGCGAAACCGCAGCGTCTCGAGCGTCTTGTACCGCGCCGGCCACAGCGCGCGCTCAGGCACATCGACGTTGGAAAGCCATCGCGAGCCAACAGGTTCCGGATAGCGATGCCGCGTCAACCCACCCCAGCCGTTCTCCGTCGTGTGACTCCGCGCGATGAACGCGGGAATCGGATGGCCGCAATAGCTCAGGATCGATTGCACTGTGGCAAGACCGCGCGGTGCGCGATGACCCGGCGAAATCCCGACGTCCACTGAAGTGATGCGTTCGAGCCCGGTGAGCAACCCGTCGAGCACCGCGGTGCTCAATGCCGGAACCGTCGACGCGCCGCTCACGATCAGCACGTCATTCTCCGCCGCCACCGAATCGAGCTCGCCGATGTGGCAGACCCACTCCCGGTCGTCGGCAAGGTCGATGTAGTGAATGCCATGTTCGGCGCAGGCGCGAGGAACCGATTGATCACGGCGCTGAAAGGGTCCTGCTGAATCGACGACGACCGCAGCCTCAAGTGCCAGCAATCGGTCGGCGACATCGCTCGCGCTAGAGTCGAGTGCTGTGGGATGCACGCGCGCTGCGGGCAAACCGGCGCAGAACCTCTCCGCTTCCCGCCGGTTGCGGCCCGCTACGACGATATCGATCTCATCATGTCTGACGAGGGAGCGAACGACGCGACTGCCGAAAACCCCGTAGCCACCCAGGACGACGACCGTCGCTGCCTTAGGCGATGACCGCATGGTCGATGTCGGGGAGCCGAGTGGCCACGTACTCGCTCGGAGTGAGGCCGCTCAACCGTCGGAAATCGTGGATCAGGTGGGGCTTTTGGCCCGATGTGGCGGACACCGCCCACAGGCCCTCGATGAAGCGCGACAGTGACGGCCGCGGCAGGTGCGCGTGAAAGGCCGGGACGGAGCTATCGTTCAATCTTGTACTCCAGGTCGGCGCTGCGATTTTCGCCCGCCTCGCTGCGGATCGTCCAGCGGTCGTTGATCGTGTAGCGAAGTTTCAGCGTATTGATCGCTTCGGTCAGGCTGATGCCGTAGCTGACATAAAAGCGCGGTGATAGGTAACGTCCCAGCACCAGGCGCGTCTGG
>DATBVX010000028.1:0-10348 GCA_036515135.1 Steroidobacteraceae bacterium | reverse complement strand
TTTCCGCGCGGCGTCGGCGACCGCGAGCGCCGGGCGAGTCACTGTTCAACGGCCGAGCCGACCGGTACTGCGGTGCAGCAACTATCGCCAAACAGATCGCGCGGGATCTGCAGAAATTCCCGAACGTTCGAAACGTTTCGTGGATTGCTCACCGCTCGTGCGGCAGGCCATCGGTGATCGCACCCAGCGACGCACTGCTCACCGAAGCGACATATTTCGCCAGCACGCCATGTAGCGGCGCCTGCCGTCGCGCTCGCAGTCGTTTCTGTCGACGACTCATCTCGGAGGTGGAGACGTGCAAAGTGAGCGCTCGCTTCACCGCATCGATGCTGATGCGGTCGCCATTTCGGACCAGGGCGAGCGGCCCGCCAACAGCGGCCTCCGGCGCCACGTGGCCAACGACAAACCCGTGGCTGCCACCCGAGAAGCGGCCGTCCGTGATCAACGCGACCTTGTCCCCCAGGCCCTTCCCCATGATGGCAGAGGTCGGACTCAGCATTTCGCGCATCCCCGGGCCGCCTTTCGGGCCCTCGTAGCGCACGACCACGACGTCGCCGGCGACCACGGTGCCATCGAGGATGGCTTGTAGCGTCGCTTCCTCTGAGTCGAACACTCGAGCGCGCCCCGTGAATGACACGCCTTCCTTGCCACTGATCTTCGCGACCGAACCTGCGGGCGCCAGGTTGCCGTACAGCACAACAAGGTGACTGGTCTTCTTGATCGGCGACGTGAGCGGGCGAACGATGTCCTGGCCCCGGGGATACGGGGCGACATCGCGGAGGTTCTCCGCCATGGTCTGCCCGGTCACCGTCAGGCAGTCCCCGTGCAGAAGCCCGGCCTCAAGGAGGCTGCGCATCAAGGGCCGGATTCCACCGATGCGGATGAGCTCTGACATGAGGTACCGGCCGCTCGGTTTCAGGTCCGCGAGCACCGGAACGCGCCGGCCGACCCTGGTGAAATCGTCGAGTGACAGCCGCACGCGCGCCGAGTGGGCAATCGCCAGCAGATGGAGCACGGCATTGGTCGAACCGCCGAGCGCGATCACGACCGTGATTGCGTTCTCGAATGCCCGTCGCGTCAGGATATCGGATGGCCGGATGCCGGCCTCGATGAGGCGGACCACCGCGCGACCCGCATTCCGGCAGTCCTCGCGTTTGGCTTCCGAAACCGCCTCCTGCGCAGAGCTGTTCGACAAGCTCATACCGAGCGCCTCGATCGCCGAGGCCATGGTATTTGCCGTGTACATCCCGCCACAGCTGCCCGGACCCGGGATGGCAGTACGCTCCACTTCGAGAAGCTCGGCGTCCGAAATCGTCCCGCGCGCGTGCCCACCCACCGCCTCGAAGACCGAGACGATGTCTCGACGACCGGCACCCGGCTGGATCGTGCCGCCGTAGACGAATGCGGACGGACGATTGAGTCGCGCGAGCGCCATCAGGCACCCGGGCATGTTTTTGTCGCAACCCCCGATGGCGACGATCCCGTCGAAGCCTTCCGCACCGGCGACGGTCTCGATGGAGTCCGCGATGACCTCGCGCGACACCAGCGAGTAGCGCATCCCGGGAGTACCCATCGAGATGCCGTCCGATACGGTGATGGTGTTGAAGATGATGCTCTTCGCGCCCGCCGCATCCGCAGCCTCGGCGGCGAGGCGGCTCAAACCGTCGATGTGAACGTTGCATGGCGTGAGATTGCTCCAAGTCGAGGCAATTCCCACCTGCGGCTTACGGAAGTCCGCGTCGGCGAAACCGACCGCACGAAGCATGGCGCGCGCCGGTGCCTGCGTAACCCCATCGACTACCACGCGCGAATAGCGGCGTGGATCGACGCCCGCCGCTCCACCTTTCTTTCTCTTGGCCGTCATGTGCCCGTCTCCACGATTTTCTTCTCCCGCAGCGCGATGATCACCACTCCAGTGAGTGTCATGGCACCGCCCGCAATGATCCGCGGCGTGAGCTCATCGCCCAGCAGCGTCACGCCAAACAGAACTCCAAAAAGTGGCGACAGCACGGTCAGTGGCGAGACGCTCGTCACCGGATAGCGCTGCACGAGATAATAATAGCCACTGTGGGCGATGAGACTGGCCATCAATACGGTAAATGTCAGCGCCGCCCAACCCTGCCATGAAGCGGTTCCCATCGCCTGCAGCTGTCCAGTTTCGAATATGGCGCTCAACAGCGCCAGCACCGGAACGCTCACGAGCGCAAACCAGGACTGCATCTCGAGCGGCTTGATGTTGGTGAGCCGCTTGACCGCCATCAGCCCGACTGAGCCGAGAAATGCGGATAGCACCACCAGTGCGAGTCCTTGCCAGAACTCGAAGACCTGCGGATCGAGCCCCATCACCAACACGCCGGCGAATGCCAGGCTGATTCCCAGCCAGCGCCTCCAGTGCACGATCTCTCCGAGGAACACGATCGACATCAGGGTGGTGAATGGCACTCCAAGCTGGCCAGCGATGGCAACGGTGGACACGGTATCCGCCATCGCAAGGCCAACGAACAACAGACCGAAGTGCAGCCCGCCGCTGAACAGCGCTGCGACGACGATCGCCCCCATCTGCCCACGATGAATCCGCAGCAGTGGCAGCAGCAGCAGCGCGACCAATCCAAAGCGCAGCGTCGTAAACCACAAGGGCGGGAATTCGCTGACCCCGACCTTGCTGGTGATGAAGTTGAACCCCCAGATGAGATTGATCAGGACCAGGAACAGCAGGTCGCGCCACTGGACGACGAGCATGTTCGCGGCTCAGGTGCGAGCCGCAAATCGTTCGGCGAGCAGCGCGAACAGCGCCCGGATACACTGGACCTCCGCCCCGACAGGACGCCCCGGGCGCTCACGGGCATTCCATGCATACATGTCGAGGTGCAACCATGGCGTGCGCTCGGACACGAAGCGCTTGAGGAACAGCGCGCCGAAAACCGCACCGGCAAACGACGACGGCGCGACATTGCTCAGATCCGCCACCTTGCTCGACAGCTCATCTTCATATGGGCTCCACAGCGGCATTGGCCACACCGGATCGTGCTGCTCGCGCCCATGACGCGTGAGGATCTGGACCGCCTCGTCGTCGTTCCCGAACAACGCCGGCAGCTCCGGACCGAGCGCGACGCGCGCGGCGCCAGTGAGCGTCGCGAGATCGATGAGCAGATCCGGTGATTCAGCATCGGCTTCGGCTAGCGCATCCGCCAGCACGAGGCGCCCTTCCGCATCGGTGTTTCCCACTTCGACGGTGAGACCCTTGCGTGACGGCAGCACATCTCCGGGACGATAAGCGCTGCCCGAGACACTGTTCTCCACTGCCGGGATCAGCAATCGCAGGCGTACCGGGAGTCTTGCCTCGATGATCATGTGTGCGAGCGCCAACGCGCAGGCCGCGCCTCCCATGTCCTTCTTCATGAGCGCCATCGACTGCGCGGGCTTGAGGTCGAGGCCGCCGCTATCGAAACACACGCCTTTGGCGACGATCGTAACGCGTGGGTGATCGTCACCGCCCCACGTGAGATCGATCAACCGCGGCGCACGCGCACTCGCACGACCCACCGCGTGGATCAACGGATAGTTGTGCTCGAGCAGCGAATCGCCCTCGATGACACCGCACCGGGCACCGCTCCGCTCAGCGAGCGCGCGGGCTTCTGCAGCGAGTTCCGCGGGCCCCAGGTCACCGGCAGGCGTGTTGATGAGATCACGCCCCAAGGCAAGCGCCTGGGCAGTTCGCTGGACATGCGTGACGTCACAGCCTGGGGGAGCGACGAGGCGAGCCGGACGTACCGCATTCGTCTGGCGTCGATAGCGATCGAAACGGTAGTGACCGTACAGGTATCCCAGAGCGAGTTGGTTCGCGGCCCGGGCCGGCAGGGTGGTGGCGCAGCGGAAGTCCGTCCCGGAAGGAAGGCGGTCTGCGAGGCCGGACGCATGCCAAAGACTGATGTCCGCCAGATCGAAGAGTTTCCCCAGACCCAGCACCGCGCCCATCGGAGAACCATCGGTATGTGGGAGCAGCAGCAGCCGGTTGCGTTCTCCCTTGAAGCCGGATGTGCGGGTCCACTGGGCGATCGCAGCCGGTTGCATTGCGTGCCATTCGTCCATACCCGCCTCTGACAACAGCCATAGCGGCAATGCGTGGGTCTCGGCAGCGCCGAGAAGCAGAGCGGACGGGGCAGGCATCGGCATGGCGGCACGTGAAGCTTACCGAATTCGCAGCGGTGCATCGAACGCGCCGGATTCGACCTGGCATGGCGGTTGACAAGCACGCAAACGTTATGCTCCCATCGGACCCAACCTTGGGATTTACGCACTGCGGATGAGCTTGCGACACCACTTGATCGATGCGCCCTCTGTCGGTGTAACCCCGGTTTCCGCCGTGCGCGTGCCGGTTGCAGCTGCGCGTGTCGAGCTGCTGCCGATTGACCTGCTGCTGCTTGCGCGGAGGTGCGGGACCTTGGCCTGAGGAAATCCAAAGGCAGAATCAAGGAACCCCGCACCGGCCAGGCCGCTGCGGGGTTTTTTGTTGCCGGACGTCCGGCAGCCTTGAGCTTCGGTTTCAATCATTCTGGGAGCGAGTTCATGCGTCTGTATTCGCAGAAAGACGTCAACCGCAAGGCGCTGAAGGGCGCGCGCATCGCTATCCTCGGCTACGGCAGTCAGGGTCGCGCGCATGCGCTCAATCTCAAGGACAGCGGCCTCGACGTCGTGGTGGGTGTGCGCAAGGGAGGTGCGAGCTGGAAGGCTGCAAAGAAGGACGGGCTCGCCGTGGCAGAGCCCGACGCGGCCGTCGCAGGCGCAGACCTCGTCGCCATGCTGGTTCCGGATCTGGCGCAGCAAGCCCTCTACGCCGACATCAAGCCATCGCTCAAGAAGGGCGCGGTGCTGCTGTTCGCGCACGGATTCAACATCCACTTCAAACAGATCAAGCCGCGCAAGGATCTGGACGTGGTGTTGATCGCACCCAAGGGGCCGGGCGACCTGGTGCGTCGGCAATTCCAACAGGGTCGCGGCGTACCGTGCCTGATCGCCGTGGCGCAGGACTCGAGCGGCAAGGCGCATGAGCGCGCCCTCGCCTACGCCCACGGTATCGGGGGGACGCGCGGCGGCGTGCTTGAAACCACTTTCGCCGAAGAGACTGAGACCGACCTGTTCGGCGAACAGTCGGTGCTGTGCGGCGGCGCGACTGAACTGGTGGTGCGTGGCTTCGAAACGCTGGTGGAGGCCGGCTATCAGCCGGAGGTCGCCTATTACGAGTGCCTGCACGAGCTCAAGCTGATCGTGGATCTCCTGCACGAGGGTGGTCTCGAAAAGATGCATCGTTTCATCAGTGAGACCGCGAAGTACGGCGACCTGACCCGCGGACCGCGCATCGTGAATGAGCGCGTAAAGAAAGAAATGGTCAAGGTGCTCAAGGAAATCCAGAGTGGTCGGTTCGCCCGGCAGTGGATTGCCGAGAACAAGGCGGGTCGGCCCAATTACCAGCGCCTGCTGAAAGCCGATCTTGAGCACCCGATCGAGAAAGTGGGCGCCGCATTACGCGCGCGCATGCCCTGGCTCAACCAGCCGCGCGCCTGAGCAGTCAGCACCGTGCCCGTTCAGTCACAAGCGCAGGTCTCGATTCCAGCCACTGATCGTCGCACGGGCGCCGTGCACTTCGACGACGTCATCGCGGCGCGGCGCCTGCTCGCCAGGCACCTCACGCCGACACCGCTGGTCACTCATCCCCTGCTGTCCCAGCGCCTGGGTTGCCAGGTCGCGGTGAAACTTGAGAACGCGCAGGCGCTGGGCTCGTTCAAGATCCGCGGCGGCCTGAATTTCGTTGCATCACTCGACGCCGTTGACCGGGATCGTGGGTTGGTGACGGCGACACGAGGAAATCATGGACAGTCCCTCGCGCATGCGGCGCAGCTCTTCAAAGTGCGGTGCACGATCTTCGTCCCGGAGGGCAACAACCCGGACAAGAACGCGGCAATGACGGCTCTCGGCGCCGAGGTCGTGACCAGCGGTCACGACTTCGATTCGGCATGGACAGCCGCGGAAGAATGTTCCCGTCGCACCAACGCGCGTGCGGTTCACCCCTCGTGTGAACCCGCGCTTATCGCCGGCTACGGTACGGTCGCTGCCGAGATGATCGAGCAGGCGCTGCAACCGTTCGACACCGTCTTCGTGCCGGTCGGGGGCGGCAGTCTCGCGGCCGGCATGGGTCTCGTTTTCAGGGCGCTCAGTCCGCATACGCGGCTGATCGGTGTGCAGTCGGCGAACGCACCGGCGCTCTGCCGGGCGTTTCACAGTGGCCGGATGTTCGAGGCTCCCGTCACCGAGTCGATCGCCGATGGACTTGCGACGCGTGTGCCCTCACCCGCGACGGTCGCGATCCTCCGCGACACGCTCGATGACATGGTCGAGGTCGATGAAGCCGAGTTGCACACGGCGATTCGCTGTTATGCGGATACCTTGCACCAGATGGCCGAGGGAGCCGGGGCCGCGGCGTTGGCCGGCGCCTCGCGCCTGCGCCGGAGAATTGCCGGACAGCGCATCGGTATCGTGCTGAGCGGCGGCAACATCACCTCGAGCATGCTGCTCAGCGTCCTGCACGGCGATCCGCTGCCCGCGAGTCACCAGGCCGAGGTGAGTCACGCTTTGTCGAGCATGGATTACGGAGTGGAATCATGAGCACGCCTGATCCGGACCGCGTCCTTATTTTCGACACGACCTTGCGCGATGGCGAGCAAGCCCCAGGTTGCAGCATGACGCTGCCCGAGAAGCTGCGTGTCGCCCGCGCGCTGGCCGAGCTCGGCGTCGACGTCATTGAGGCGGGGTTTCCCGCTGCGTCCCGCGGCGACTGGGAAGCCGTGCAGGCCGTCGCGCGCGAAATCCAAGGCCCGATCATCGCGGGCCTGGCGCGCTGCAATCGCGACGACATCGAGCGCACCGCCAAGGCCACTCGCGACGCGCCCCGCCGCAGGTTGCACGTCTTTCTCGCGACCAGCGCGATCCATCGCCAGTACAAACTCAAGATGGCCAAGGATGAGATCGTCCGTGCCGCGGTCGAGGGCGTGAAAATCGCACGCGAGGTCTGCGACGACGTCGAATTCTCTCCAGAGGACGCGGCGCGCACCGAGCCGGAATTCCTTGCGCAAGTGGTCGAGGCCGTTGTTGATGCAGGCGCCACCACGGTCAACATTCCTGACACGGTCGGCTATACGGTACCCGAGGAATTCGGACAGCTGTTCCGCTTCCTCCGCCAGCATGTGCGGGGCATCGAGCGCGTGCGGCTCAGCGTGCACTGTCACGACGATCTCGGCATGGCCGTCGCCAACAGCTTGAGCGCGGTGCTGGCGGGCGCACGGCAAATCGAGTGCACCATCAACGGCATCGGTGAGCGTGCGGGCAACTGCTCGCTCGAAGAGGTCGTGATGGCGATCAAGACACGGGAAGCGTATTTCCGCGTCCGCACCGGCGTCGATACCACCCGGCTCTATCCGACCAGCCGCCTGGTGTCGAGCATCACGGGGATGCCAATTCCCCGGAACAAGGCCGTCATTGGCGAGAACGCGTTCGCCCATGAATCCGGAATCCATCAGCACGGCATGCTGCGACACCATTCGACGTACGAGATCATGCGACCGGAGGACGTCGGCTTGAGCCGCACGCAGCTGGTTCTCGGCAAGCACAGTGGCCGGCACGCCTTCCGCGAGCGCGTTCGCGAGCTGGGATTCGAGCTCGATGAAGCCGAGCTCAATCGCGTGTTCGACGAGTTCAAGGCGCTCGCTGATAAAAAGAAGGAGCTCTTCGACGGCGACATCGAAGCGCTGGTCTTGCGAGCGGAAAGCGGATCCGGGGGCCCTTGGTCTATTGCCGATCTCGTGACGCTGGCCAGCGGGGATGCTGAAGCATCGGCCATGCTCACGCTCCGGCACACCGACGGCCGCACCGTCGAAAAGCAGGCGAACGGCGATGGGCCGGTCGACGCCAGCTTCAAGGCGATCGAATTGGCCACGGGACATACTGTCAAATTGCGAAAGTTCGAGGTGCGCAGCGTCTCGGAAGGCGAAGACGCGCAAGGCGAGGCGCTCGTGTACGTGGAGTACAATGGCCGCTCATATCGCGGATCGAGCGTCAGCACGAACATCATCGAGTCGAGCGCGCGTGCCTTCCTCGAAGTGATCAACCGCATCGAGCTCAGCCGCCAGAATGGCACCCGCGTGGAGCGCGAGCGGCGCGGCCGCAAGGCCGCGGCAGAAGCCGCGGTGTGAGGCCCAGGGGAATCTGACCGGAGCGATTTCATGCCCATCAAAGCGACGCAGACCATCTGGTTCAACGGCAAGCTGGTGCCGTGGGAAAAGGCTACGGTGCACGTGCTCACGCATGCGCTGCATTACGGCTCTTCGGTTTTTGAAGGCATTCGTGCCTACGAGACGCCTAAGGGCGTTGCGATCTTTCGCCTCATGGACCATACGCGCCGGCTGTTCGAATCGGCGCGCATCTACCGGCTCGAGCTCCCCTTCTCGGAAGAGCAGATCAATGCCGCCTGCAAGGCTGTCATAGCGGTCAACGGGCTCAGCAAGGGTGCTTACCTCAGGCCGCTGGCGTTTCGCGGCTACGGCGAAATCGGCGTCACGCCCAAGGTCGATCCGCCGACCGAAGTCGCGATCGCGGCGATCGAATGGGGCGCCTATTTGGGCGCCGAGGGCCTGGAAAACGGTGTCGACGTCTGTGTGTCATCCTGGCAGCGAGTCGCACCCAACACGATTCCCGCAATGGCCAAGGCTGGTGGCAATTACCTGTCGAGCCAATTGATCGGTCTCGAAGCGCGCCGGCTCGGTTTTGCTGAAGGGATCGGACTGACACCCGATGGACTCGTGAGCGAGGGGGCCGGCGAAAACCTGTTCCTCGTTCGCGACGGCGTGATCTATACCCCGTCGTTTGCGTGCTCGATCCTTGGTGGTCTGACGCGCGACACCGTCATCCGGCTGGCGCGCGAGCGTGGCTTGGAAGTTCGCGAGGCATCGATCCCGCGCGAAATGCTCTACCTGGCCGATGAACTGTTCTTCGCCGGCACCGCAGTAGAGGTCACGCCGATACGCTCGGTGGACCGCATCAGAATCGGCACGGGCAAGCGCGGTCCCGTGACCGAGTCGCTGCAGCGTGCTTTCTTTGGCCTGTTCGACGGCCGCACGCCGGACAAGTGGGGCTGGCTGGAGTACGTCGACATGCATGCGGCAAGAACCGCTGCCACCGGCTGATGAGTGCACGGACGCCGAAGACACTTTTCGAGAAGGTCTGGGAGCAGCATCTGGTCGTGCCGGAGACGGCGGATACTCCCGCCGTCCTCTATATCGATCTGCACCTCACGCACGAAGTGACCACGCCGCAGGCTTTCGCGCTGCTGCGCGAACGCGGCGCCGGCGTGCGCCGGCCCGAACGCACGCTCGCAACGATGGATCACTCCACGCCGACGCTCACCGAGCAGGTGTTCGGCGGAGCGCCCATAACCAACGCTTCCGCGGCTGAACAGATCCGCATCTTCGAACGTAACTGCCGCGAATTCGGCATCGAACTATTTGGCTTGCGCAGCGCCGAGCGCGGCATCGTCCACATCATCGGTCCGGAACTGGGCCTTACGCAGCCGGGGATGACGATCGTCTGTGGGGACAGTCACACGAGCACGCACGGCGCGTTCGGCGCGCTCGCATTCGGCATCGGCACCACGGAAGTCGGCCACGTCCTTGCCACCCAGTGCCTGCTGCAGCGGAAACCGGCGACCCTTGCGATCAATGTCTCGAGGCAGCTCCGCCCCGGTGTAACCGCCAAGGATCTCATCCTCGCGATCATCGGCAGGATCGGAGTGTCGGGCGGAACAGGTCACGCGATCGAGTACCGCGGTCCGGCGATCCGCGCGCTGTCAATGGAAGAGCGCATGACCGTATGCAACATGTCGATCGAGGCCGGCGCACGCGCCGGGCTGATCGCCCCGGACGAGACGACGTTTGCCTACCTCGCGGATCGTCCGCGCGCGCCGCGGGCAGCGGACTGGGAACGCGCGCTCGAGCGCTGGCGACAGCTTCCCACGGACGACAACGCGTGTTTCGATCGTTCGATCGACGTCGATGCCGATTTGATCGAGCCCATGATCACGTATGGCACCAACCCGGGGATGGTGATCCCGATCTCGGGTCGCATTCCTGAGAAGCGCAATGACCCGGTATTCGATCAGGCGCTGCGGTACATGGGCTTTGTCGCGGGCGATGCCATCGTCGACAAGAAGGTCAACATCGTCTTCGTCGGTTCCTGCACCAACGCCCGGCTGAGCGATCTGAGGCTCGCGGCGCGTGTGATCGATGGACACAAGGTCGCGGAC
>DATBVX010000027.1:0-16774 GCA_036515135.1 Steroidobacteraceae bacterium | reverse complement strand
GCTGCCGATATTTGATCTGGCGTCTGCCATTTCTTCCCGCGCGCTGTCGCAAATCGACTGGTGTGCCGACGGAACATGGCGTCTTCGCGATGGGCAGAGCCGCGAATGGCCCGCCGTGCTGGCAGCCGCAAGCCGGAGTTGGGGGCGCGTCACAATATTGGTCTGGCGGACGGAAACGCGGCGCCGGTGGGCAATTCTGACGCCTGGCACGGTCGGCGGGGACGCATATCGCCGGCTCCGCGTGCGCCTGCGGCTCAGCCAACATGCGCAAGGAGGCGCCAGCCTCTACAATCCCCCGTCATTTGAAGTCCGTCACAGCCAACTGCGGCATGTACTTACGCGAACTTTCCCGAAGGGGCAGGGTCACAGGGGGGGCGCAGGCTGGCTTGGACACCGGAGTGAGAGCCCAGATGGGCACCGAGGCCAGCGACCTGATGCTAGTCGAGCGCGTCCAGCGGGGTGAGGCCCGGGCGTTCGACTATTTGGTGTTGAGGTACCAGCACAAGGTTCTGAAGCTGATCATGCGGTATGTCCGTGACCCGGTGGAAGCGGAAGACGTGGCGCAGGAGGCGTTCATCAAGGCGTATCGCGCCCTGCCGAGCTTTCGCGGCGACAGCGCCTTCTATACCTGGCTATACCGTATCGCCATCAACACCGCCAAGAACGCCCTGGTGTCGAACAAGCGCCGCCCGGTCGACTACAACCTGGACTTGCAGGATTCGGAGCAGTACGAGATGCAGGCGCGGCTCAAGGACTCAGAGACGCCCGAGGGCCTGCTGCTCACCGACGAGATCCGCGAGACGGTCAATGCGGCAATTGCCGATTTACCCGAGGATCTGCGCACGGCCATCATGTTGCGCGAGCTGGAAGGCATGAGTTACGAGGAGATTGCTGCGGCAATGGAGTGCCCCGTTGGCACGGTGCGCTCGCGGATCTTCCGCGCACGCGAAGCGATCGACAAACGCCTGCGGCCGATATTTGACGGTGGCCTGGGCCGACCCGAGGACTAAGGGGCAATGAGCAATTATCTGCGAAACCAGCTGTCGGCCTTCATCGACGGCGAGCTGCCGAGACATGAGATCGAGTTGTTGTTCAAACGGCTCGATGGCAACGCCGAACTGCGCGCCACCCTGGCGCGCTATACGGTGATCGGCGAGAGCCTGCGAACGCGCCCGGCGGAAGGGCCGTCGCGAGCGTTCGCCGAACGCGTGCGGGTCGCGGTACAAGCCGATGGGCCATTGGACGGGGAAACGGCGGCGCGCATTCGCTGGAACTGGTTCAAGCCCGTCGCGGGTTTCGCAGTGGCCGCCACCGTGGCTACGGCCGCACTCTTTGGCCTGCAACGCCTGCAGGATCCGGCGCTCGATCAGGCCCCGCAGCTCGCGGCAAACGGCGAGACGGCGAGTGTCGTGATCGGCGAACCCACAATTACGGCGCAGCCGAGCTACACGGTCCCGGCGCCGGCTACATCCACCGCGCTCGTTTCGGCCACTCGCCTGACGAATTACGTGGTCGCCCACAGCGAATACTCCTCACCGTTGGGGCGCCGCTATGTGCTGTCGGGAATCGTCGCGGAGGATCCGGCGCCGCTCGCGGCACGCGAAGAAACTCAGACACCTTCTGCCGCTTCGACCGACCAGTCCCGCGAGCAGAAGTAGTGACGACGCAAGTCCGACTGCTGAGCGGTCTCTGTCTGGCGCTCGTCGTGAGCACGGCAGTCGCCGAAGATGATGCGCGCGCCTGGCTCGAGCGGATGAACCGCGCGCTCGCCACCCGCAACTACGACGGCACGTTCTTTCACGTGCGCAACGGCAAGGTCGTGACACTGCGCATCATTCACCGGGTCGAAGACGGCAAGGTATCCGAACGCCTGGTGTCGCTCGACGGCAGTGGCCGCGAGATCGTCCGCAACGACGAAGAGCTGACCTGCTATCTGCCCGATCAGCGCCGTGTGCTGGTGGAGACCCGCCAGGAGCAGGGCGCGCTGCTCGGCACCCTGCCGGCGTTCGGTGCCGCGGTGACCGAGAACTATCGCCTCGAGATGTTGCCGCGCGCGCGTCTGCTTGGCCGCACCACACAGGTGATCGCAGTCAACCCCAAGGATGCCTATCGGTTTGGCTATCGGCTGTGGATCGATGAGGGTACGGCGCTGCCCCTCAAGACGCAGCTCTGCGACGAGAAAGGCAATGTGGTCGAACAGGTGCTGTTCGCCAATATCACGCTCCCGGACAGCATTCCGAAGTCTGCGGTCGAGCCGCAGGTCAACGGCGATGGTCTCCAGTGGTTCAGACAACCCTCACCCAAGCAGGGGATGGCCTCGTTCGCGCAGCTATGGCGGGCCAGCAAACTACCGCCTGGATTCAAGTTGACCGCGACCAACAGCCAGATGATGGAGGGCTCGACGTCGCCGGTGGCTCACCTGGTCTATTCAGACGGGCTCGCATCCGTTTCCGTCTTCATCGAAACGAAGTCGCCTCAACACGATCCATTGAATGGGCTGTCCCGCGTGGGCTCGGCATTTGCCTTTTCCACCACGGTGCGGGGTCACCTGGTGACCGCGGTGGGTGAGGTCCCGGCGCAGACGGTGCAGTTCATCGCCGGGTCCACCCGACCCGACGCGGATGCCGCATCCAATACGGCGCCTGGTTCGCGGTAATCCACCGCTTCCTCGTACAGTGCGCGACACAGAGCTCGCCGCGGCATGAGCGCGACCGCGCGATTCACTTTACTCACCCGCGCTGGCTGCGAGCTGTGCGAAGAGATGCTGGCTGAACTGCAGCTCTTTTGCGCCGGCCGGGACGTGTCCATCGAGCTGGTCGACGTCGATAGCGATCCGAAGCTCAAATCCCGCTACGGACTCAAGATCCCGGTGCTGCTCCTCGAAGGCGAACCGGTCTGCCACGCGCGTTTCGACGCCGCCGAAGTCAAGCGCCTGCTTGGGTGGCAGTAGCGCTCCGGGCCGGCAGCCAGGGAGAAGCTGCTGCAGCAGGATAAGACCGGCCGCCGGCTCCGAGTGCCGTACAATCGCGTTTTATCTGACGCCCATTGATGCAGAACATCCGCAACTTCTCGATCATCGCCCATGTCGATCACGGCAAGTCGACGCTCGCCGATCGCTTCATCCAGCTCTGCGGCGGGCTGGAGGAACGCGAAATGCAGGAACAGGTGCTGGACTCGATGGACCTCGAGCGCGAGCGCGGCATCACCATCAAGGCGCAGAGCGTCACGCTGTATTACAAAGCCGCCGACGGCATCGAGTACCAGCTCAATCTCATCGACACCCCCGGACACGTCGACTTCTCGTACGAAGTGTCGCGTTCGCTCGCGGCATGCGAGGGTGCTCTGCTGGTGGTCGACGCAGCTCAGGGTGTCGAGGCGCAAAGCGTCGCCAACTGTTACACCGCGATCGAGCAGGGTCTCGAGGTGGTTCCGGTCATCAACAAGATCGACCTGCCGTCCGCCGAACCGGCGAAGGTCATCCGCGAAATCGAGGAGATTATCGGCATCGAGGCCAAGAACGCCGTACTCGTCAGCGCCAAGACGGGCGCCGGCGTACCGGAGCTGATGGAAGAACTCATCCGGCGTGTCCCGCCGCCGACGGGCGATCCGCAGGCACCCTTGCAGGCGCTGATCATCGATTCCTGGTTCGACAATTACGTCGGCGTCGTTTCGCTGGTGCGCGTGGTCAATGGGGCGATTAAGACCGGCGACAAGATCCGGGTGATGTCGACGGGGCGTTCGCACTACGTCGACCGTCTCGGGCGGCGCACGCCGAAGTCCGTGGTACGCGAAACATTGAGCGCGGGCGAAGTCGGGTTCGTGATGGCCGGGATCAAGGAGATCGACGGCGCGCCGGTCGGCGACACGATCACGCTCGATGGACGCCCGTGCGAGTCGCCGTTGCCCGGATTCAAGCAGATCAAGCCGCGCGTATTCGCGGGACTATTCCCGGTCAACACCGAAGACTACGAAGCGTTCCGCGATGCGTTGCAGAAGCTCAAGCTCAACGATTCGGCGCTGCATTACGAACCGGAAGTCTCGACGGCACTGGGCTTCGGATTCCGTTGCGGGTTTCTCGGCCTGCTGCACATGGACATCGTTCAGGAACGTCTGGAGCGCGAATACAACCTGGAGCTCGTGACCAGCGCCCCAACCGTCGTTTATGAAGTCGCCTTGACCGATGGCAGCGTCGAGTACGTGGACAACCCGGCCAAGCTGCCGCCGGGCAACAAGGTCGCGGAGATCCGTGAACCAATCATCACCGCGACTATCCTCGTCCCGCCGGACCATGTCGGGGCGGTGCTTAAGTTGTGCACCGAGAAGCGCGGAGCGCAGAAACGCATGCTGTACCTGGGCAGCCAGGTGTCGTTGCAGTACGAGTTGCCGCTCGCCGACGTGGTGCTCGATTTCTTCGACCGGCTGAAGTCGGCGAGCCGCGGTTACGCCTCGTTTGACTACGAGTTCACGCGTTTCCAGACCGCACCGCTCGTCAAGCTCGACATCCTCATCAACGGTGAACGGGTCGACGCGCTCTCCATGATCGTTCACCGCGACAATGCCTATGCGCGCGGGCGCGAGTTGGTCGACAAGATGCAGGAACTGATCCCTCGGCAGATGTTCGAGGTTGCCGTACAAGCCGCGATCGGCAGCCAGATCGTGGCGCGCGCCACTGTCAAGGCGCTGCGCAAGAACGTGCTCGCCAAGTGCTATGGCGGCGACGTGACGCGCAAGCGCAAGCTCCTCGAGAAGCAAAAGGAGGGCAAGCGCCGCATGAAGCAGGTCGGCCAAGTGGAGATCCCGCAGGAAGCCTTCCTGGCGGTGCTGAAGGTGGGCCGCAAGTGAGCCTCGCCGGTCTCGCGGCAGTGACGCAAGTTGTTGCGGCTCTTGTGAAAATCAAGAATACTGCGCGCGGTTTTTTTCTCGGGTGATCAATGGTTTTTGATTTCGCGCTGCTGCTCGTCGTTCTGACATTCCTGACAGGGGCAATCTGGGCCATCGATGCATGGATGCTGAAACGCGAGCGCCCGGCTGCGGCGGCGGAGCCGATGGTCGTGGAGTATGCCCGGTCGTTCTTTCCGGTGATCCTGCTGGTGCTGTTGATCCGCTCCTTCCTGTTCGAGCCGTTCCGCATCCCGTCGGACTCGATGATGCCGACGCTGCTCGACGGCGATTTCATCTTCGTCAACAAGTTTGCCTATGGCCTGCGTTTGCCGGTCCTGAACACCCGCATCGTCGATCTTGGATCGCCGCAGCGTGGTGACGTGGTCGTGTTCCGCAAACCGTCCGACCCTTCGACGAACTACATCAAGCGGCTCGTTGGGCTGCCCGGCGACACGGTCGAAGTGCGCGAAAAGCGCGTGTACATCAATGGCGCGCCGCTGCCAGTCGAGATCGACGGAGTCTACGAGGGTCATGGCCATGACGGTGTCCGTATCGGCATCGAACGCATCGGCGCGCTCGAACACCGCGTACTCTATTGGCCCGGCCGCGACAGCCGCGAAGGTACCTACGTCGTGCCGGCGGCACACTACTTTTTCATGGGCGACAATCGCGACAACAGTCAGGACAGCCGCTACGAAGGCGTGGGCTTCGTGCCCGAGGGCAACCTCGTCGGCAAGGCGGTCCGGATCTGGTTCAACTGGGACGGCCCGAAGGGGCCGATCTGGAGCCGCATCGGCGATGCGATTCACTAATCGAGATCGAGCGACAGGGGGCAAGATGCGTCATCACGAGCGCGGTGTGACATTTCTCGGGTGGATGGTCATCCTGATACCGGTCGGCATGGTGCTGTATGCGGGCCTCCGGCTGACGCCAATCTACCTGGAGTACATGAAGATCGCGCGTACCCTGGAACAGGTGCGCGATGAGTATTCGGGTGAAGCCGTTGAAGGGCGCGCACTGCGAAGTGCGATCGAGCGCCGTTTCGACATCGAGGACGTGCGCATCATCAAGAGGGACGACCTCAAGATCACCAAGCAAGGCGCTGGCTACACGGTCGAGGCCACCTATTACGACACGGTGCCCTTCATCGCCAACGTGTCCCTGCTGGTCGACTTCAGCAAAGTGGTCACGATCGAGTAGCACCACGCCCAGCCAGCATGTCGGACGACGCGCTACGGCGTACCCTCGAATGGGTCGAACGCGAGACCGGCTATCGCGGCCGCGAGCCATCGCTGATCGAGGCGGCGCTGACTCATCGCAGCGCCGGCGGACCGAACAACGAGCGGTTGGAGTTCCTTGGCGACGGCGTGCTCAACTGCGTTGTGGCTGACCTTCTCTATCGTCGCTACCCGGGCGCGGACGAGGGCGAGCTCAGCCGCTTGCGGGCGCGCCTGGTTCGTGGTGAGACCCTCGCGGCGATGGCGATCGCACTGGATGTCGGAGAACAGTTGCGCTTGGGCGCCGGGGAACTCCGCAGCGGCGGGTTCCGGCGACGCTCGATCCTCGCGGATGCACTCGAGGCGCTGTTCGGGGCGATCTACCTCGACGGCGGGTTTGAGGCGGCACGCACCGCGATCGAGAAAGTGATCGCGCCTCGCCTCGAGGAGTTGGCCGGGGAGTCGGATCTCAAGGACCCCAAGACGCGGTTGCAGGAGTATCTTCAGGGCCGCGGTCTGGCGTTGCCGCAGTATGCCGTTGAGGGCGTCGAGGGCGAGAGTCACATGCAGCGGTTCAAGGTGAGATGCGAGGTTGCGGCCCTAGGACTGCAGGGCAGTGGCCAGGGTCCGAGCCGGCGCAGCGCAGAGCAAGAGGCGGCACAGCAGGTACTGGCAACAATTGCGGCAGCCGGGCCGGAAGCTGGATCGTGATGGCGCGCGATCGTCGTAAGGCCGAGCCGATGCCGTACCGATGCGGGTTCGCGGCGATCGTCGGGCGCCCCAACGTCGGCAAGTCAACGCTGCTCAACGCGCTGATTGGTACCAAGGTGAGCATCGTGGCGCCGAAGCCGCAGACCACGCGTCACCGCATCCTCGGGATCCTCACCCGCCCGACGGCGCAGATCGTGTTCGTCGATACTCCCGGGATCCACTCGCACGCGCGGCGCGTCATGAACCAGTACATGAACCGATCGGCGTTGAGCTCGCTGGATGACGCCGACCTGCTGCTGTTCGTCGTAGAGGCGCTGGCCTGGACGGACGACGATGAACGCGTGCTCGAGCGCGTGCGGCGCTCGCGGCGTCCGGTGCTCGCGATCATCAACAAGGTGGACCGGGTTCATGACAAGCTGCGGCTGTTGCCTTTCATCGATGAGTTGTCGAAGCGCGCCGATTTCAAGGCGATCGTGCCGCTGTCGGCCGAGAAACGCGACAACCTTGACAAACTGCCGGAACTGATCGAGAGCCTGCTACCCGAGTCGCCGCCACTCTTTCCCACGGACCAGGTGACCGATCGCAGCAAGCGCTTTCTCGCCGCTGAGATCATCCGCGAGAAGCTCACGTGGCGCCTGCGCGAGGAGTTGCCGTACGGGCTTACGGTGGAAATCGAACGTTTCGAGGAGGAGGGCGAACGGGTGCTCATCGGTGCGGTGGTGTGGGTCGAGCGGACCGGGCAGAAGGCCATCGTGATCGGTGCCGGCGGCGAGCGGCTCAAGGAGATCGGACGCCTGGCGCGCCTCGAGCTCAACGAACTGTTGCACAAGAGCGTGCACCTCGAGCTGTGGGTAAAGGTGAAAGAAAACTGGGCCGACAGCGAGCAGGCGCTCAAGTCGTTCGGCTACGAATCGTGACGAACAACAACGGGCGCATCACGCTGGCTCCGGCGTATCTCCTGCACCACATGGCGTGGCGGGATACCAGCCGGATCCTCGAGTTCTTCACGCGTGAGCACGGGCGCGTGAGCCTGTTCGCGCGCGGCGTACGGAGTCAGCGTTCCGAACTGCGTGCTGTGCTGCAGCCGTTCCAGCGAGTGCTCGTTTCATGGTCGGGGCGAGGTGAGGCGGGGAACCTGAATGCGGCCGAGTTCGACGGTGCGCCCGCAGGACTGCCGGCAGCGCGCCTGATGAGCGGCTTCTACCTCAACGAGCTGCTGCTGAAGCTCCTTGCGCGGAGCGACAGTCACCCTGAGCTCTTCGACCATTACCAGGAAGCGCTCGCAGGGCTCGGCACGACGGCATCCGAGGCACGCACCTTGCGGATCTTCGAGAAGCGCCTGCTCAAGGTGATCGGCTACGGCATCAATCTCGAGCGGGATGCGGATAGCGGTGCGGTGCTCGATCCGGACCGCCACTATCATTTCCGTGCCGATCGCGGGGCGTCGCTGGCGGTGGCCGAGTCGCCGTCGACCTATCGCGGCAGCTCACTGACTGCATTGGCAAAAGAAGCGCTCGACGACGCGCAATGCCTGCGGGATGCCCGTCGACTGCTGCGCGATGCGCTGGCAACGTGCCTCGACGGCCGCGGCTTGAAGAGCCGCGAGGTCATGACGGCAGTGCGTGCGCAGGGGATGAAGGCGTGAACGCGAGGAAGGATGGCTGGATCGCGCTCGGCGTGAACATCGACCATGTGGCAACGCTCCGACAGGCGCGGGGCACGCGTTATCCCGACCCGGTGTACGCCGCGTTGATGGCCGAGCAGGCCGGCGCCGACAGCATCACGTTGCATCTGCGTGAGGACCGTCGGCACATTCAGGATCAGGATCTGCAGGCGATTCGCGCGGTGATCCAGACGCACATGAATCTCGAGATGGCGGTGACCGATGAGATGCTGGCCATCGCCGAGCGCGTGCGGCCCGAGGACTGCTGCCTGGTCCCCGAGAAGCGCAGCGAGCTCACCACCGAGGGAGGCCTCGATGTCGCCGGGCAGCTGGGCCGCATCGCAGAGGCCTGCGCCCGCATCAAGTCACACGGCATGCGGGCCTCGCTCTTCATCGACCCCGATCGCGGTCAGCTCGATGCGGCCGCCAGGAGCGGCGCACCGGTGGTTGAGCTTCACGCCGGCGCGTATGCGCAGGCCACCGGTGGCGAGCGGGCGGCGGAATTGCACCGTCTGCAGGAAGCCGCGCGCCATGCGGCGGCACTGGGGCTCACCGTGCATGCGGGTCACGGGCTTCACTTCCACAATGTCCAGCCGGTGGCGGCAATTCCGCAAATCGTCGAGCTCAACATCGGTCATGCCATCATTGCCCGCGCCGTGTTTCACGGGCTCGCCGCTGCGGTGAGCGAAATGAAACACCTGATGCTGGCGGCGCGCAGTGCATGATTTTCGGCATCGGCATCGATGTGCTCGAACTCGAGCGTATCCAGCGCGTATACCGTAAGTACGGTCAGCATTTCGTCGAACGACTGCTGCTGCCCGAGGAACAGGAGCAGTTCGCGCGCACCGCGCGTCCGGAGCGGTTCCTCGCCATGCGTTTTGCCGCGAAGGAAGCCGTGGTCAAGGCGATGGGAACGGGCTTCGCACATGGAATGTGGATCCGCGACGTGGGGGTCGTGCAGAACAGCTGGGGCAAACCCGAAGTGATCTACTCGGAGCGGGGCCGAAGAATGCTCGAGCGACTCGGGATCGGCGCGGGCCACATCACGCTGACGGATGAAGCGGGACTCGTGGTGGCCGTCGCCGTGCTGCTGAAGCGGTCGCCCGACGCGTGACAGACCACCGCCAGCCGCCAACTGCCAACCGGCAACTGTCCATGCACTGTCTCGTATTCGACATCGAAACGGTTCCCGACCTCGAGCTGGGGCGACGTCTGTATGGCCTCGAAGGGGTGGAGGACAACCAGGTGGCGCAGATCATGTTCACCCACCGGCGCCAGGAGACCGGCACCGAGTTCCTCTCGCTCGAGGAGCACCGCATCGTGGCGATTTCGGTGGCGATGCGGACGCGCGAGACATTTCGCGTGTGGAGCCTGGGAGAGCCGCAATCCGGCGAGAAGGAGCTGATCGAGCGATTCTTCGACGGGATCGAGAAATACACCCCGGATCTGGTCTCGTGGAACGGCTCGGGATTCGACCTGCCTGTGCTGCACTACCGCTCGTTGCGGCACGGCGTGGTGGCGCCCCGTTATTGGGAGACCGGCGATGAGGATCAGTCGTTCCGCTGGAACAACTATCTGAATCGCTTTCACTGGCGGCACCTAGACCTCATGGACGTCCTGTCGGGCTACCAGAATCGCGGTCGCGCCAGCCTCGAGGACGTCTCGATGCTCCTCGGCCTGCCGGGCAAACTCGGAATGCGCGGCGAGGAAGTCTGGGCGCACTACCGCGATGGCGACCTGGAAGGCATCCGCAACTATTGCGAAACCGATGTGCTCAACACTTACCTGATCTATCTGCGCTTCCAGCTGATCCGGGGCCGGCTCACGCCGTCTCAGTACGCGCACGAGATTGCCCGCACGCGCGAGTACCTTGGGGGGCAAGGCAAAGTGCATTTCTCGGCATTTCTGGCCGCATGGCCAGCAGCCGAAGCACACGGCCCATGAACGCGTCAGCTCCCGCGACCGCAATCCACGAGGTCATATCGCTGTCGCACGATGGACGCGGCGTCGCGCGCGTGAACGGCAAGGCGCTCTTCATCGCCGGCGCGCTGCCCGGTGAGCGCGTGAGCGTGCGCGGGCTCAAGCGACATCGAAATTACGACGAAGCGACGCTCGACTCGCTCGAGTACGCCTCGCCACTGCGCGTCACGCCGCAATGCGCGCATTTTGGCGTGTGCGGTGGATGTTCTCTGCAGCATCTCGAACCCGGGGCGCAGATCGCCGCCAAGCAGGAGCACCTGCTCGAGGAGCTTCGCCGCACGGCGCGTGTTGAGCCTGCCACGGTCTTGTCAGCGCTCGTGGCCGACCCGTGGGGCTACCGGCGGCGCGCGCGCCTCGGGGCGCGATTCGTCGGCAAGAAGGGCCGCGTGGTCGTGGGTTTCCGCGAGCGTGCGGCTCCCCTTGTCGCCGATCTCAAACGCTGCGAGATCCTCGCCCCGCCGCTCGACGGACTCATCGAGCCGCTGGGATCGATGCTGACGAACCTGGAGATTCGCGCGCGCATTCCCCAGGTCGAGGTTGCGGTCGCGGACAACGCCACGGCGCTGGTGTTCCGCGTGCTGTCGCCTCCTGCCGCGAGCGATCTCGAGCAGTTGCGCGCCTTCGGCGCGAAGTTCGAGGTGCAGGTTTACCTGCAGCCGGGAGCGGCCGATTCGGTCTCAGCTTTGGGCGAAGCACGGCCTCTCGTATACCACCTGACCGAGTTCGACGTCGAGCTTGAGTTCAAGCCGACCGAATTCGTGCAGGTCAATGGCGGGCTGAATCGAATCATGGTGAAGCGCGCCATCGAGCTCCTGGCGCCGCAGCGCACGGAGGAGGTACTCGACCTCTTCTGCGGGATCGGCAACTTCACGCTGCCGCTCGCGCGTCAGTGTACCCGTGCAGTCGGTGTCGAGGGCGATGCCGGGCTCATCGAGCGCTCGCGCGCCAATGCAAGCGCAAATCGCATCGAGAATGCAGAGTTTCACCATGCCGATCTCGCCGCGATCGACATGGCGCTGCCTTGGGCGCGGCGCTCATATACGCGGGCACTTCTCGATCCGCCACGCGCCGGCGCGCGGGAGGCGCTGCCGCTCATCGATCGCTGTGGCGCCCGGCGTGTCGTGTATTTTTCCTGCCACCCAGGCAGCCTGGCGCGCGACACGGGGATCCTCGTGCACGAGTTCGGTTTCCGGCTCGAGTCCGCCGGAGTCATCGACATGTTCCCGCACACCAGCCACGTCGAGTCCGTGGCCGTGTTTAAGCGTTGACGGCCGCCACCCTCCACCAGCAGATGTCGCTCGGTCCCCTCATGGTCGATGTCGCAGGCCTCGAGCTCGAGGCGCAAGACCGCGAGCTGCTCCTCGATCCACGCGTCGGCAGTGTCATTCTGTTCACGCGCAACTACGCCGATCCGCAACAACTCGAGCAGCTGGTCGCCGACATCCATTCGCTTCGCGACCCACCGCTGATCGTGACGGTCGATCACGAAGGCGGACGCGTGCAACGCTTCCGGCGTTCGTTCTCTGCGTTGCCCGCGGCACGACTGATCGGGCACCAGTACGACATGGACGAACGGGTGGGTCTCGATCTCGCGCGCAATTGTGCCTGGCTGCTCGCCGCAGAACTGCGCGCGGTGGGCGTTGACCTGAGCTTTGCACCGGTGGTCGATCTCGACTACGCGGTGAGCGAAGTGATTGGCGATCGCGCCTATCACCGCGACCCCGAGGTCGTGGCGGCGCTCGCGGGGGCATGGGTCGCCGGCATGCGTGAGGCCGGAATGGCGGCGGTCGCCAAGCATTTTCCCGGCCACGGGGCCGTCGTGGCCGATTCTCACTTTGCACTGCCGGTGGATCGCCGACCGCTCGCTGACCTGGAGGCGGAGCTGGTGCCCTATCGGCGCCTCATTGCCAATGGGCTGACCGCGATCATGGCCGCTCACGTGGCGTTTCCCGAGGTGGACACGCTGCCGGCAAGCCTATCTGCGCGCTGGATCACGGACATTCTGCGCGGTGAGCTGCAGTTTCATGGGGTTGTGTATGCCGATGACCTCAACATGGCCGGGGCCGCCGCGGTCGGCAGTATTCTGGATCGCGCGCGACTCGCGCTCGCCGCGGGCTGCGACGTGCTGCCGATCTGTAACAACCGTGCCGGTGTGGCAGACGTCCTCTCCGGTCTCGGCGAGGCGATCGATCCCGCACGGCAGGTGCGTCTCATGCGGCTCCACGGCAGGCGGGCGAGCGGCCGTGACGACCTGTTGGCATCGGCCCGCTGGCGTGAGGTCAGCGAGCAGCTCAAGCGCAGTTTCGAGCCGCCGGCTCTGAGCCTCGATGCGGGAAGCGCATGACGACGGTATCACTCGAAGTGTTCCAACGGTTGGTCGAGCAGAGCCCCGACGGCGTCGTGGTGTGTGAACGCGCCAGCGATGGCTGGCCGGTGGTGTTTTCCAATCGCGCTTTCGAGCGGCTCACCGGCTATAGCGAACACGAGCTCCGTGGCCGTGACCTGCGTTTGCTGCAGGGGCAGGACCGGGAGCAGGAGCAACGGCAACGGTTGCGACAGGCCCTGGCCGACGGCACATCATGCCGCGTTCTGATGCGCAACTACCGCAGCGACGGCACCCAGTTCTGGAACGAGTTTGTGCTGGTGCCACTGAACGATGCGTCGGGCACCATTACCCATTTTGTCAGCTTCCACCGCAACGCGGCCGAACGGATGCGGATCGAGCAGAGGCCGGGCGGCAGCCGCGAAAACGGCCCTGCCGCCGTGGCTGGCGGTGCAGCGGCGCTGAGTGTGACGCGCGAAGACCGGCTCACGGGCCTTTATGGTCGCGCATACTTCGATGAGCTCGTGCGCCGGGACTGGGCGATTGCCCAGCGCGATGGGCTGCGCCTGGTGCTGGCGGTGTTCGACGTTGATTCTCTCGGCGCGTACAACGAAACCTTCGGACGGCCTGCGGGCGATGCCTGCATCAAGCGCGCGGGCCGCGCGATCGCCAGCTGTCTGCGGCGGGGCAGCGACCTGACGGCGCGCCTCGAGGGCGGCACGATTGCGGCGCTGATCCACAGCATGACGATCGAGCAGGCGCTGCCATTCGTCAATTCGATCGTGGAGCGCGTGCGCGAACAACGCATCCACCATCCGCGCTCGCCGGTATTCAAGTACCTGACGGTCAGCGGCGGGCTCGTGAGTGTGGTTCCGGGGCCGCGCGACGAACTCGACAAGTTCATGGAGAAAGCGCGCACCGCTCTCAAGGACGCCAAAACGGCGGGCCGCAACCGCGTCGCCGTGGCACGAGATTAAGACACGGGCGAGATCAGCGCGATCACGCCGAATGCCGGGTGATCGAAGTAGTGACGTTCGAATGGGCGTACGCGGCGCACCTGGCTGAGCGAAAACGTCACCGGGCCGGCGCTCTGCACGTCCCCGACCAGCGAGGCCGGCAATTGACCCGGCGCATAGGCCAGATCAAGCCGCAGGTAGAGGTACTTGCCGCGCTCGAGGGCACCGGTGCCCTGCACTGACAGGCCACTGAGTCCAATCTCGGAAAGATCCACGGCCAGACCGGAGCCGCGGGGGACCGCGATCTGCGTCCAGCCGATGTGCCCGATAACCTCGTAGCTCCGGCTGCGCTGCAGGCTGGACTCGATTCCGGAAAGTCGGAACAGAGCCGGTGACAACGAGCTGACCGACAGCCGGCTGGTGGTTGCGTCTGCTGCGCCCCCGCCGCCGTCATCGACGGCGACTCCCACGCCCGGCAGGCTGCGGCCGCTCTCGACGGACCAGTCTTCCTGAACGCCGAGGGGGGTCAGCGCGCGAAAGATCACGAGTTCGATGTTGTAGGCCGACTCCTGCAGTCTTGTTGGCTCTGCCCCGGACGCCTGCAGCGTGACTGCGACGATCGCGACGAGGGGCAATGACAGGTTCTGGAGAATCCGCTTACGCATGCCCTTGAGAGTCTAGCCGATGAAGGGATGCCGGGTGGACTTAAGAGCGGCCGTCGGCTCAGGCGCTGCGTGTCGTAGCGTCCGGCCTGGCAGCGTGACTCCCGGAAGTCAGCGTGTCGAGCAGTTTCTCGACCAGGCTGAACCGATCGTCGTCGCTCTCCGCGCGCCAGGTGAAGCGCAGTTTGAGCGGACCGTCGAGACGATAGCCTCGCGAGGCCTTCTGGACCAGGCGAATCACGGCTTGCGGATCGATCGGATTGTTCTCGTCGAACAGCACGTAGCCACCCGGTGGACCTGCATCGAGCTTGCGTATGCCGAGCTCGCGCGCGCGAATCTTGAGGCCGGCGATGCGGTAGAGATTGCGAGCCGCTTCGGGCAGTGGCCCGAAGCGGTCGATCATCTCGGCGCGCAGGTCGTCGAGCGCCTCGAATGTCAGTGCGCTCGCGATCCGCTTGTAGAGCGTGAGGCGCAGATGGACGTCTGCGACATAGTCCTCCGGAAGCAGGGCGGGCAGGTGCAGCTCGAGTTCCGTCCCGGTGCGCAGTCCCTGTTCCAGCTTGGGCTCACGACCGGCCTTGAGCGATCGCACCGCACGGTCGAGCAGCTCGAGGTACAGGTTGAATCCGATCTCGTGGATCTGGCCGCTCTGCTCGTCGCCCAGGAGCTCCCCGGCACCACGGATCTCGAGATCGTGCGTGGCGAGCGTAAACCCGGCACCGAGATCCTCGAGCGACTCGATGGCCTCGAGCCGCTTGGCGGCGTCAGCCGTGAGAACCGCTCGCGACGGCGTGACCAGGTAGGCATACGCGCGGTGGTGTGAGCGCCCGACGCGGCCTCGCAGCTGATGCAGCTGCGCAAGCCCGAAGCGATCGGCGCGGTCGATGATGATCGTATTCGCCGTGGGAACGTCGATGCCGCTCTCGATGATCGTGGTGCAGACCAGCAGGTTGAAGCGCCGGTGATAGAAATCGAGCATGAGCTGTTCCAGTTCACGCTCGCGCATCTGGCCATGGCCGACCCGCACGCTTGCTTCCGGCACCAGATGCCTGATTTCCTGTGCACGTCGTTCGATGGTCTCGACGCTGTTGTGCACGAAATAGATCTGGCCGCCGCGGCGGATCTCGCGCAGGCAGGCCTCGCGGACCTGCGCCGCGTTCCACTCGGTGACGAAGGTCTGGATCGTCAGCCGCTCGGCAGGCGGAGTCGTGATCAGCGACATTTCGCGCAACCCGCCGAGCGCCATGTTGAGCGTCCGCGGAATGGGAGTGGCCGTCAGCGTGAGGACGTCGACCTCGGCCCGCAGGGCCTTGAGTTTCTCCTTGTCGCGCACGCCGAAGCGGTGTTCCTCGTCGATGACGATGAGCCCGAGATCCTTGAACTTGACGTCGGCGTGCAGAAGGCGATGCGTGGCGATGACGATATCGACCGAGCCGGCGGCGATGCCGGCAAGGGTCGCGTCGGCCTCGCGTCCGGAACGGAACCGCGACAGCGTCGCGATGCGCACCGGCCAGTCCGCGAAGCGATCGGAAAAGGTCCGGTAGTGCTGTTGCGCGAGTAGCGTCGTGGGCACCAGAACCACCACCTGCCGGCCGGCCTGCACCGCGACGAACGCAGCACGCAGCGCCACCTCGGTCTTGCCGAAGCCGACATCGCCGCAGACCACCCGATCCATCGGTCGCTCGGACTCCAGGTCGCCGATCACCTGCCGGATGGTCTGCATCTGGTCCGGAGTCTCCTCGAACGGGAACCCGGCCTCGAACGCGCGGTAGTCGGCTTCACCCGCCCGCAGGCTGGTCCCATGGCGCGCGGCGCGGCGCGAATAGAGGTCGAGCAGTTCTGCGGCAACATCGCGGATGCGCAGCGCGGCCTTGCGCCGGGCCTTCTGCCACTGATCGCTTCCCAGCTTGTGCAGCGGCGCGGTTTCGGCCGGCGCTCCGGTGTAGCGGCTGACGCGATCGAGCGCGTGAACCGGCACGTACAGCTTGTCGCCATCGGCATAGTCGACGACCAGGAATTCCCCGCGCTCGCCACCGACCTGCATCACTTTCAGGCCCTGGTAGCGCCCGACGCCATAGTCTTCGTGCACCACCGGTGAACCGAGACGCAGGTCGGTCAGCTCCTTGAGGATCGCGGCCGGATCCCGTTCAACGCGCCGCCTGCGCCGCGCCTGTTGGGCGCGCTCACCGAAAATCAGCTCCTCGGTGACGAGGGCGAGTGGCGGCGATTCGAGCAGGAGCGCGCTGGCGGCGGGCGACACGGTGAGCGCGAGCCGACCGGCGCTCTCAAGGAACTCCTGCCAGCCTGCAACCTGCTCGACCGCAACGTCACGGGCGTGCAGCAGCTGCAGCAGAATCTCGCGACGGCCCGCGGATTCCGCA
>DATBVX010000026.1:0-6300 GCA_036515135.1 Steroidobacteraceae bacterium | reverse complement strand
CGCGAACACCGCGACGCCGCCTGGAGCGCGGTCACGACCGGCCACTACGAGGGCAGCCACTGGCTCGGGACATTTGCGCTCTACGGCACGCCGCGTCGCAACGAGTTGTGAAGTACGTACAAATTCGTATAGACTTAAACGTCGCCGCGCATGTCTCCACGGCGATTTTTTTGCTCGCGACATAATGGAGTAGTCATGACGTTGCGCATCGCCGGCACGTGCCTGCTGCTGTTGTCCTCCCTCTCTTGCGCTTACGCCGAATCGCCTGAAGCCGCGAGCCCGGCGCCAGCAGCGGAAGCCACGAGCGCATCGACGCCCGCGCCGATCGAAGCCGCCGAGGCGCCGCAAGCCGCGGAGACTCCGGCCGAGCCCTCGGATGCGGCTGAGCCGATTGAATCTTCGACAGCTACCGAGACGGCCACGGCTGATGCCTCGGAACCCGCGCCCACTGTGCAGCCGGCTCCGGAAGAGAAAAAGACGAACAAGCGCGAGCGCGCGTGCGAAGAGACCTTCGTCAACTCGCGCCTGCCGCAAAAGACCTGCAAGAAGTAGCTCGGCGCGGCGATCCTTCCATTGCTGCGTGCCGGATCCCCGTGTGAGATCCGTGCTCATGCTTTGCCACCGTCGTTTCAGCTCGGAATCGGATTGACCTTCCGCTCATATCCGTACTGCGCGAGCCGATCGAGGTAGTGCTGCCACTTCGCCGCGTACTCGGTCCCTAGTTCGAAGAGGTACTTCCAGGTGTACAGCCCGGTGTCGTGGCCGTCGTCGAAGATCAGGCGCACGGCGTAGTGGCCGATGGGCTCGATCGCTTTCACCTGGACGTTTTCTTTGCCGAACTGGAGCACCTCCTGGCCGCGGCCGTGACCCTGGACCTCGGCGGAGGGCGAATAGACGCGGAGGTACTCGAACGACAGCTGGAAACGTTCGCCGCTCTCAAAGCTGACCTCGAGCAGCCTCGACTTGCGACGGAGCTTGATTTCAGTGGCACGCGGCTCGTTCACGGGGCGGATTATTGCCGAAGTGGCCCTCACCCCGGCCCTCTCCCGCTAGCGGGAGAGGGAGTAGGCGGTCACCCGCGCGCTCTGCCGTATGCGGGAGAGGGAGTGGAGCCTCAGCCTGGCCAATCCCTTCAGGCCGGAGAGGGCAGAATTCAAGCGAACCGTTGCCTGTTGCGGTGCACCAAATCACCCGCGATCAATCGCGTCCGAGCGTGGGTGGATTCCGGTGCAGATCGTGCTGAAAAGCTGCATGTCTGCTCCGTGACAACCACAGGGGCTTGCCTATACTTGGGCCCCGCCATTCGACTTGCGGGGAGAGGCGACCATGAGCATCGCGCCAACGGTTCACCAAGCCCTCAAGGTGAAAGACATCGACCACGAGATCCTGCGGCATCCGCGCGCGGCCTCGAGCTCGCGCGTGGCCCAGGCGGCTCATGTCGCCGGCCGCTGCATGGCCAAGGCGGTCGTGCTCAAGGACGACCAGGGATTCGTGCTCGCGGTGCTGCCGGCGACGCACCAGATCCTGACCGACGTGCTGAATTCGACGTTGCATCGGCGGCTCGGTCTCGCGAGCGAAACGGACCTGAACGGATTGTTTGCCGACTGCGAGCGCGGCGCGGTGCCGCCGCTCGGGCCCGACTACGGCATCCCGACCGTGGTGGACTCTGCGCTGCGCGATGAGTCGGACATCTATCTCGAAGCAGGAGACCATGAAGAGCTCGTGCATGTCAGCGAGAAGAATTTCGAAGTGCTCATGGACGGAGCGCAGTTCCTGCGCTTCAGTCGTCCCCGCAATTGAAGGGGACGGATCTATCGACTTGTCCTCGGAACCGCCAACTCCAGCGCCACGCGCACAGAGACTCCGATCCACCCCTTGTTCCGGCGGACAGATCAATAGACCTGTCCCCTTTTCCATATGAATCCTACCGACACCAAGCATCCGGACTATTTTCACCGCGTGGTCGACTGCCAGTGGGCGTGTCCCGCGCACACCGACGTGCCGGAGTACATCCGCCTGATCGCGCAAGGACGGTTCGACGACGCCTACATGGTCAATCGCGAGTCGAACGTGTTCCCGGGGATTCTCGGGCGCGTCTGCGACCGTCCATGCGAGCCCGCCTGCCGCCGCAGCCGCGTCGAGAAGAAGCCGGTCGCGATCTGTCGTTTGAAGCGCGCCGCGGCTGACCTGCGCGATGATATCAGCGACCGCCTGCCGAAGATCCCCAAGAAGAAGAACGGTAAGAAGATTGCGTGCATCGGCGCGGGCTGCGCGTCGCTCACGGTCGCGAACGACCTGATGCCGATGGGCTACGAAGTGACGATCTTCGAGGCCTTCGACAAGGCCGGCGGGCTGATGCGCACCAACATCCCGTCCTTCCGGCTGCCAGCCTCGGTGCTCGACGAAGAGATCGCGATGATCGTCGACATGGGGGTGGACCTGCGGCTCGGCCAGCGCGTCGACAGCATGCGGGCGCTGATCGACTCGGGTGAATTTGATGCCGTGTTCGTGGGCTCCGGCGCGCCGAAGGGCAAGGAGCTCGTTCTCCCGGGCCGGCACGACACCGACCGCATCCACATCGGCATCACCTGGCTCGAGTCGGTGGCCTTCGGGCACATCGACAAGATCGGCGAACGCGTGCTCATCATCGGCGTCGGCAACACGGCGATGGACTGCTGCCGCACCTCGCTGCGTCTCGGCGCGAAGAACGTCAAGGTGATGGCGCGCAAGCCGCGCGGATTCTTCAAAGCCTCCGACTGGGAGCTCGAGGATGCCGAGGAAGAGAGCATCGAGATCGTCATCAATCACTCGCCCAAGGCATTCGTGATCAAGGGCGGCAAGCTTGCCGGCATGACGTTCGAGAGGATGGAATACGACATCGACCGCGGACGCATCAAGGCCGAGCGCGTTGTCGGCGAGGAGTTCTTTCCGTGCGATGACGTGATCCTCGCGATCGGCCAGGAAAATGCCTTCCCGTGGGTCGAGCGCGATCTCGGCATCGAGTTCGACAAGTGGGATGTACCGGTGGTGGATAAGGTGACGTTCCAGTCCACGCGTCCCGGCGTGTTCTTCGGCGGCGATGCAGCCTTCGGACCCAGGAACATCATCTGGGCGGTCGAGCACGGCCACCAGGCGGCGATCTCGATTCACAAGCATTGCCAGAAACAGTCGCTCACGGACCGCCTGCCGAACGGCGTCAATCTCCAGAGCCGCAAGATGGGCATGCACGAGTGGTCGTACGCCAACGACTACAACCCGGTCGAGCGCCGGCTCATGCCGCACGTCAATCTCAAGGAGCGCTTCAAGCAGCTCAACATCGAGGTCGAGCTGGGCTTTACGCCCGAGCAGACGGCCGAGGAGGTGCAGCGCTGCCTCAACTGCGACATCCAGACGGTGTTCGAGGCGAAGCTTTGCATCGAATGCGATGCCTGTATCGACATCTGCCCGGTCGATTGCCTGACGATTACGGCCAACGGCGAGGAAGCGGAGCTGCGGCAACGCCTCAAAGCTCCGGCAAAGAACCTCCAGCAGGCGCTGTACGTATCGGCGCCGCTGCCACAGACCCGGCGCGTGATGGTGAAGGACGAAGACCTGTGCGTGCACTGTGGATTGTGCGCCGAGCGCTGCCCGACGGCGGCCTGGGACATGCAGAAGTCCACGATCCTGATCCCGCACGCGATAGACGAGGAACGCTCATCGGCAGGTGAGAAACGCAGGAGCGCGTGAGGCAATGAAGGGAACGAGCAGGTAGTGAGAAGGTGAAAGACAAGGTGAAAGAGCGGGAGCGCGACAACGACTTCGTGGTCAAGATCGCGACCGTGAACGGCACGGGTTCCGCCAGTGCCAACGCGCTGCTCATGAAGTCGATCTTTCGCATGGGCGTGCCGGTGATGGGCAAGAACTACTTCCCGTCCAATATCCAGGGCCTGCCGACGTGGTACGAGATCCGCGTGACGAAGGATGGCTACGTAGCGCGCTCCGGGCGGCTCGACATCATGGTCGCGATGAATGCGGAGACCTATGCGCGCGACCTGAAAGAGGTCAGCACGGGCGGCTATCTCATCTACGACTCCACCTGGCCGCGCTCCTCGCTCTTGAGCCGCGACGACATCACGATCATCGGCGTGCCGCTCGCCAAGCTCTGCAACGAAAACTTCGAAGGCGTGCGCTCGCGCATCCTGATGAAGAATATTTCCTACGTCGGCGTCCTGGCCGCGCTGCTCGACATCGACCTCGAGAAGCTCAAGGAGCTCTTGAACGAGACCTACGCGAGCAAGGCGTCGTTGCTCGCGGCGAACCTGAAGGCGATCGAGCTGGGCTTCCGCTACGCGCAGGAAAACTTCGCCTGCCCGCTGGCCTTCAAGGTGAGGCCCATGGACAAGACCAAGGGCAACATCATGATCGACGGCAACACGGCGGCGGCGCTTGGTTGCGTCTATGCGGGCGCCACGGTCGGCGCCTGGTACCCGATCACGCCGTCGACCTCGCTCATGGATGGGTTCAAGAGCTTCTGCCAGAAGCTGCGCGTCGATCCGGAGACCGGCAAGAAGAATTTCATGATCATCCAGGCCGAGGACGAGCTCGCGGCGATAGGCATCGTGCTGGGGGCATCGTGGAATGGCGCGCGCGCATTCACACCGACGAGCGGTCCCGGGATCTCGCTGATGAACGAGTTCCTCGGGCTCGCGTACTACGCGGAAGTGCCGGCGGTGATCTTCAATGTGCAGCGCGTCGGACCTTCGACAGGCATGCCGACCCGCACGCAGCAGGCGGACATCATGCTGTGCGCGTACGCCTCGCACGGCGACACGCGGCACGTGCTGCTATTCCCGGCGAACCCCGAAGAATGTTTCTACCAGGCGGTGATGGCGTTCGATCTCGCCGAACGCCTGCAGACGCCGGTGTTCGTCATGTCCGACCTCGACATCGGTATGAACGACTGGATGTGCCCCGACCTCAAGTGGGACGATGGCTACCGTCCAGACCGCGGCAAGATGTTGAGCCTCGAAGAGGTCCTCAAGCTCGACAAGTTTTTCCGGTTTGTCGATCGGGACGAGGACGGCATCACCTACCGCACGCTGCCCGGCATGCATCCGAAAGCGGCGTACTTCACCCGTGGCTCAGGTCACACGCAGTATGGCGGCTACACTGAGGATCCGATCGAATACAAGATGGTGCTCGACCGGCTGAAGCGCAAATTCGCGACTGCCGCCAGGATGATGCCAAAGGCGATCTTCGAGCAGCGTGGCCAGTTCGATGTGGGGATCGTCGCCGTCGGCAGCTCCGATGGCGCGGTGCGCGAAGCGCTCGACATTCTGCAGACGCGC
This sequence comes from Steroidobacteraceae bacterium, assembly GCA_036515135.1. Classification (GTDB taxonomy): domain Bacteria; phylum Pseudomonadota; class Gammaproteobacteria; order Steroidobacterales; family Steroidobacteraceae; genus DATBVX01. The sequence continues at coordinate 973 of DATBVX010000026.1, read as the reverse complement.
GGCGTCGGCGTGAACTACATGCGCATCCGCGCCTTCCCGTTCGGCAAGGAAGTCGAGGATTTCCTCGACGAGCACGAGATCATCTTCGTCGTCGAGCAGAATCGCGATGCGCAGCTGCGTTCGCTGCTCACGCTCGAAACGCCAGTTGAGAAATCGAAGCTGCGTTCGATCCTGCACTACAGCGGATTGTCGATCTCCTCCGAGTGCATCGTGAACGGCGTGATGGCCGAAGTCGGCGAAGGCCGTGGCCGTGCGATAGGGGCAGTGTCATGAGTTATCTGCTAAAGCCGAAAGTTGCACATCCCAGCCTCCCCAGAAACGAGCTGGGTCTCACGCGTCGCGACTACGAGGGCGCGATGTCGACGTTGTGCGCCGGTTGTGGCCACGACTCGATCACGGCCGCCATCACCGAAGCCTGCTGGGGTCTGTCGCTCGAGCCGCAGAATATCGTGAAGCTCTCCGGCATCGGCTGTTCTTCGAAGACCACGGCGTACTTCGTCTCAGGCGGGCACGGATTCAATTCAGTGCACGGCCGAATGCCGTCGATCGCCACCGGCGCGTATGCGGCCAATCGCGAGCTTCACTACATCGGTGTCTCGGGCGACGGCGATACGCTCTCCATCGGTCTCGGGCAGTTCTGCCATGCCATCCGCCGCAACATCAAGCTGCTGTACATCATCGAGAACAACGGCGTGTATGGGCTCACCAAGGGGCAGTTCTCGGCCTCAGCCGACGTCGGCAGCAAAGCCAAGAAAGGCGAAGCCAACACCCAGCAGCCGATCGATCCGGTGCTCACCGCGCTGTCGCTCGGCGCAACCTTCGTGGCGCGCAGTTTTTCGGGCGACAAGGAGCAACTGGTACCGCTGATCCAGGCGGGCTTCAATCACAAAGGTTTTGCGCTGATCGACGTGCTCTCGCCCTGCGTGACGTTCAACGACCACGAGGGCTCGACCAAGAGCTACGTCTTCACGCG
>DATBVX010000025.1:0-38634 GCA_036515135.1 Steroidobacteraceae bacterium | reverse complement strand
GGTCGCGCAACGGCAGGCGCGCGAGCAGGTACCCGGACGCATCGACTTCGTGCGTGCCGATGAGCGTTCGCGACGCTACGCGAAGACGATTGAGGGTACGCTCGAGGAGTTCGTGGGTAAGCCGCTCGATGTGAGTGCGTTGGAGAAGAAGATTTCAGAGCTTTACGGTCTCGATCTGTTCGAGACGCTCGACTACAGCGTCGTGGCTGAAGGCGAGCGCAGCGGGCTCGAGGTGCGCGCGCGGCGCAAGTCCTGGGGCCCGAATTACCTCCGGTTCGCTCTCGAGCTGCAGGATGATTTCGAGGGCAACAACAGCTTCAACGCTGCGGCGCGCTTCATCGTGACCGAGCTCAACGCGCTGGGCGCCGAGTGGGTGACGGACCTCCAGTTCGGCGAGAACCCGCGCATCCGCACCGAGTACTGGCAGCCACTCGACTATTCTTCGCGCTACTTCATCGCGCCGCAGGTGCTGCTCGAAGTCCGTAACGTGCCGCTTCTGCAGGCCCAGACGCGGGTCGCCGAGTACCGCGTGCGCAGCGGAGAACTGGGTCTCGACGTTGGGCGCGAGTTCGGCAACTGGGGAGAGCTGCGGCTTGGCGTGCGGCGGGGTGAAGGCAAGGCCCGGGTGCGCGTGGGCGATCCGACGTTGCCGGAGCAACAGTTCGACACGGGCGAGTTCTTCGCACGCTTTGCCTATGACGAGCTCGATAACCTCAACTTTCCGCGGCACGGCCAGCTCTTCACGTTTCAATGGGATGCGGCTCGCGAAGGACTCGGCGACGATCAGACTACCGACATCCTGAGCATGGATTATCTCGCCGCCGACACGTTCGGTCGTCACACGGTGGTGTTCTGGGCGTCGGCGGGGTCGACCGTGAGCACGGAATCGCCGACGCCCGCCATCGAGGATTTCTTCACGCTCGGTGGCTTCCTCAACTTGTCCGGCATTGCACCGGACTCGATTGCAGGTCCGCACTTCGGGATCGCGCGACTCATCTACTATCGCCAGATCGGGCGCGAGGGCCCAGGATTCCTCAACGTTCCGACCTATGCCGGTATGGCGCTCGAGGTCGGCAACGTCTGGCCGGAGCGCGCGGATGCGGGTCTCAGCTCTGCGCTCAAGGACGCGAGCCTGTTCCTGGGGCTCGATACGCTCGTCGGGCCGCTGTATCTGGCGGCGGGCGTGGATGACGGTGGTGATACGGCGTTTTATCTTTTCATGGGTCGACCGTTCTAGAGGTGCTGGCACCCTCATGGCAATCGTTCACACTCACAACATTCATCGTCCGGTTTCGGTCGATCAACGCCCCTACGGAATTCGCATCAGCCTGCTTGAGAACGACCCATTCCGGAACCTGCTCGGACCCGAGTGGCAGAAGTTCTACTGGTACACGACCGCACGCGAACGCGATGCCGCGCTCGAGGAAATGAGCCGCAGGCACGAATACTCACGATCCGGCGATCGGCCGGCGCTCGTGTTCGTCAAGGTCGAGAATCTCGCCGCCAGCCGCAGCCTCTAGTTGTCTTGCCCCTTCCAGCTGCGGTCGCCCGCGCCCTCGCGGTCGGCCCAGCCGAGCAGCCGTCGCGTGACAAATGTGTAGAGCTTCTTTCCGGTGCTCATCCAGAGGCGTGACAGAAGTGACGGCGTGGCGAGGATGTGCTGTTCACGTTGCGTGAGTCGATCGGGGCAATAGCTGCGCTTGTGTTTCAGCAGGTGGCGGATGTCGTCGCGGGCGAGCGTGCGGAACAGGCGGCCGCGGTGACGCGACACCAGCGCGAGCTGAAAATCCACGAGCGCCGGATGGCCTTCGGGCGTCACCAGCCAGTTCGGTTCCTTGGCGAGATCGTTATGGGCGACGCCCGCACGATGCATCCGTCGAAGCAATCCGAGCGCCTCGCCGAAATAGCGCGGATCGCGCGGCCGCGCCGCCTGCATCGGATCACCGTTGGTCCAGCTGCGCACGAGCAAGCCGGGCTCGTACCGCAGAACCTTCGGAACACCTGGCATTTCGGTGAGTACCAGTAACGCGCGCGCTTCCCGTCTGGCCAGGCGGTAAGCCAACGGTCGCACCCACCAGCGCGCCGAGCGGGCATCGCGCTCGACTGCCCAGACCTCACTCGCTGACTCACGCGCGACGCGCGTGACGGTGCCAAAGTGGTCCGACTTCAGGCGCATTTCACGGGGATTGGTTAGCCGTCTTCGTCGCTGGCGTCGCCTCGAGGTAGTCGACTGCCACGTACAGGAGCGAGCGCAACCCCACCATCAGCGCGCTCTCGTCGACAAAGAACAGCGGTGAGTGATTGGCTGGAGTTGTGAGCAGGCTCTGCTCGCGCGGCGTGGCGCCGATGAAGTAATAGAAGCTCGGTACCTTCTGCGCAAAGTGGGCGAAATCCTCGGCGCCGGTCTCGAGCGAGATCCGCTTGACATGCTCTTTGCCGAGCGCGCGTTCGAGGCTCGGCACGACGTGTTCCGTGAGCATGAGGTTGTTGAACGTTACCGGGTTGCCGTCGGCGCCGATCTCAAACGTCGCGGTCGCGCCATTGGCCCCGGCGACGTTTTGCACCACGCGATTGACGCTTTCCAGGATGTCCGCACGCTGTGCGGGGTCGAACGTGCGGATGGTGCCCGTCATTTCGACGTTGTCGGGGATGATGTTGAAGCGCATTCCGCCCCTGATCGTGCCGACGGTGACGACGGCGGGATTCTGCGTGAGATCAACCTGACGGCTCACCACGGTCTGAAGTGCGGTAACGATCGCCGCCGCCGTAACTACCGGGTCGATACCTTGCCAGGGGCGCGCGCCGTGCGTTTGACGGCCATTGACGACAATGCTGAAACGGTCGGACGCAGCCATGAAGGGGCCGGCCTTGTAGCCGACATCGCCCGCGTGCAGCGAGTAGTGCACATGAAACCCGAACGCCACGTCGGGTCGATAAGTGTCGAAGAGACCCTCCTTGAGCATGAGCGGAGCTCCGCCTTCTTCCCCCACCGGCGGCCCTTCCTCGGCGGGCTGAAAGATGAAGAGCACGTTGCCCGGAAGATCGCCGCGCAACCCCGAGAAAATCTCGGCGGCGGCCATGAGGATGGCCGTGTGCGTGTCGTGCCCGCACGCGTGCATGACGCCCACCGTCTGGCCGTTGTATTCGGCCGTTACCGTCGACTTGAATGGCAGGTCAACCCGTTCGGTGACCGGCAGACCGTCCATATCGGCACGCAACGCGATCGTCGGCCCCGGCTTGGCGCCACGCAGCAGCGCGACCACGCCAGTGTGCGCGATGCCGGTCCTGACCTCGAGGCCCAGTCGCCGCAACTGTGCTTCGACTTTCTTCGAAGTCTTGAACTCGCGATTGCTGAGTTCTGGATTGCGATGGATGTCACGTCGCCAGTCGATGAGCTTGGTTTCGATCCCGCGCGCGAGCTCATCGAGGCGTTCATCGGTGATTTCGGCGTGGGTGACGGCGATGGGCGCCAGCGCAAGCACCGGCGCGACCCACCAGCGGGGACGGGGTCGGATCATGATCTTTCCTCTCGATCGGTCTAGGTTTTGAGCGCGTCGCGCTTCAGTTCTTCGCGTGCGCGCTGGCGCTCCAGCACAATCTGTCGCGTCTTCTTCAGCGTGGCCGATTCCGGTGCCAGCTTCAGGCCCGACTCGACGTCGCCGAGCGCCGCATCATACATGCCCTTGCCGAGGTAAGCGGCGGCGCGGTTGTTCCACGTTCGCCAGTTGGTGGCGTCGATCTTCAGTGCCTCGTTGCACTTCTCGAGCCCGGTGTCGTACTGGCGCACGCCGACGAAGCCGGCGCAGAGATTGGAGAGTGCGGCGGCAACGTCGCGCTGGGCGTTCGGGCGCTTGAGTCCTTCAGTCGTGAGCTCGATCCCGCGCTGAAAATCGCCGTCGCGCAACGCATCGGCGCCGGCCTGCAGCATCTCGTTACCCCCGATGACGGTGGTGCTGGTGGACGGTTCGGTCTGCGCAGTGGCGGACATCGCACTCAGCAGCGCGGCGACGAGCGCGATAAGACGGACGGTCGGTATCGAGCGACGGGCGGTTGGTGGAGCCAGATTCACCATGATTTGTGGGTCATCCGAGGCTGCGCTGCAATGTAGCAGCGGCGCCGTCAATACTGAAGGCGGTGCGCTGAAAGCCTGCTCGCGTCGATATATCACGCAAAGCTGCGACGACAGTCACACTCCGGCGATTCACGTAAGCGATTCAAATCCCTAAGATTGCCGCCGGTTGGTTGAGTACGGGTCGCGGCATGTGGCCGGCGATCTGCGGGCAGTCCCACCCAGGAATAGATCATGTCGAGTGTCAGACCTTTCGTCGGCTGCGCTGCAGCCGCCAAGTTGGCCGTGGTTGCGGCCGCCATCATTCTCGCCGCGTGCTCGCAGCAGTTGCCGCCGCGTTCGCCTGCAGCTCTGATGAGTGATCCCGCGGTATTGCAGGGCGTGCTGTTCCGCTGCAATCAATTGCAGAACGCCGCGCTGCGCGACGCAGAGTGCCGCAATGCACGTGAAGCCGTCGATCGCCTCGCCGCGCAAGAGGGCACCGACGAGCAGGAACAGGAGCACGCCGAGGAGGCCGCCAGCTTCGAGAAAGCCCGCGAGGCGCTACGCGCCCGCGATGAACGCGAGCGCCTGCGGCGGGAATCGCAGATGGACGAACAACCGGATCCGTACACGCTGCCGCTGGTGCCGGAGCAGCCGGATGCTCCGCTGCAGACGATCGTTGTCTCGGCGGCATCACTTCCCGCTGATCGCTGAAGTTTTTCCGCGTCACCACAAGACGAACCAAGCCGGCAGCACGCCCGCCGCGTGCAAGCCATCGAGCACCGCGAGCGCCGCATAGAGCGCGATGTAGCTGCCGGCGTCGAGAAACGCTTTCCAATAGACAGCCACGTTGAGCTGCACGTCAGAGGGCGTCCGCATGCGCAGCTCGCGCGGGATCAGGCGGGGGACTGCATCGCAATAGCGTCGAAATGCAGCTTGATGCCGTGCCGCTAGCGTCCGCTCCTCGTCGCGGATCGCGCGCAGATGAAGTATCACGAGCAGCATCAGGGTGAGCCCGAGAATGAAGACGCTGCGCGACGCCAATCCGACCCCGAGACCACCGAGTATCGATAGCGCGTACAGTGGATGACGGCACAGCGAGTACGGGCCGATCGTCACCAGCCGCTCGGCCTTCGAGCCGGCGATGAATGCGGACGTCCAGACCCTGCCCAGGGCGGCGCCCGCCATCAGCAGCAAGCCCGCAACGCTCGCCAGGTCGCCACTCCAGTGGTGAGTCCAGGGCCGATCGCTCAAGGCAACCAGCAGCACCACGATCAGGTACCAACCCAGGGTGATCCGCAGGCGTGGGGTGCTGGTCGAGGTAGTCATCGGTATCCGTCAAGTCATGTTATCAGGAGCCTTGAGCACGACGCCGACGTGCGTGATTCCGCGGGCGGGGCAATAATCTGCATCCGAGCACGGTCTATTGCGGGAACCCACCGACAGCGAGTCAATTGCGAGGAATCGCCGATGGCACACCGAAGCACCACGATGCCCGCCCGCGAAGCGGCTCTTCGGGGCCGCTCAACACCGATGCCCGTTTCCGAGCTGCACTACGTTTCGGGACACCGCAACGTGCCGCCATTTCCCGCGGGCACCGAAGAAGCGGTGTTTGCCATGGGATGCTTCTGGGGCGCCGAGCGAAAGTTCTGGGAAACCACTGGCGTGTATTCCACCGCCGTCGGGTACGCGGGTGGCTACACGCCGAATCCCACCTATGAAGAGGTGTGCTCGGGACTCACCGGCCACACCGAAGTGGTGCGCGTCATCTTCGACCCGAAACAGGTGAGTTACGCCGACCTGCTGAAAGTGTTCTGGGAGAACCACGATCCGACGCAAGGCATGCGGCAGGGCAATGACGTCGGCACGCAGTATCGGTCGGCGGTGTTCGCGAAGAACGCCGCCCAGCGCGCGGCGGCGGAAGCATCTCGCGCAACGTACCAGGCGGCATTGGCCAAGGCCGGCCGCAGCAGGATTACCACCGAGATCGGTGACCTGTCGGAGTTCTATTACGCCGAGGACTATCACCAGCAGTATCTGGCGAAGAATCCGGGCGGCTACTGCGGCATCGGCGGTTGCGGCGTAGCCTATAAATCAACGAGTTAGACGCCTGTTGACCCGGCCCGGTCAATGGGCGCCCAGGCGACTCAGCTGGTAGGCCTGCATGATCGTCGCGTACTTGGTCAGCATGTTCGGCACTTCCCATTCGGGTAATCGGCCCACCCGCAGATAGCGCAGGAAGTTCTCCGTGACCTGCGCGAAGTGCGCTTCGTGTCCGACGTCGTATTTCTCCGGCACTGTCACCGCCCACGCTCCGCCCTCGGTGCGCCAGCCGATACCCGGATACGTGTCCTGCAGATTCGCAATCGCGGCGACGAGCGCCGCCTCGAACTCTGCGCGGTCGCCGGACGCGGCACTCTCCACGTAGAGCATCGGCTTGAAGTTCTGCTCCGCACCCTGGCGGATGAGGAGATTCGCCTTCGTGCCGCGCATGACCGAGTAGTGCGTATCATTTCCGCCGGGCGGCGCTTCGAAGGCCCAACTCACCGACACCCGCGCATGTACGCCGCGGAGGTGATAGGTCATTTCTCCGTTGGAGAAGACATAGAGCACATCATTGCGCACGTCGCGGCGCAGGTCGTCGGGGAAATCGTGCACTCCGGTCACCGATCGAAACTGCTGCCGCGTGAGCGGAGTAGCCCAGCGTCGCGCGTGTACGACGATCGCGTCGGACGGCTGCAGAGTCTGCTCCGGAAATGCTTCCCACTGGATGAGATCGACGAGGTGCGTCGTGACATCGACGATCCCTTCTCCCTGCTGGCGCACATCGAAGAACCATTGGGGGCGCTTGAGTGGTGCGCCGGCGACCACCTTGGAGAAGTGGTGCACGCTGACTTTGGTGATCGCGGGATCCTGGGGCGTTCCGGTCACCAGCTCGCCGAAGAGCGCGCGTTGCTGGGAAAGAGCGCGCTGCAGAATCGTCGTGATTTCGAAGCGCTCGGTCATGATGTCGTAGAGCAGCACACCTTTCTTTTCCGCCAGGGCGAATGCTTGCTGCAACCGCTCGAGGTCGGCGGGCACGATGACCATCGGTTTGTCGGCGAGCACGTTCATCCCGGCTTCGACCGCGCGTGAAACGTATTCGGTCTTGCGGGCGTTGTTGCCGGAAATCACGACTACATTGCCGGCTTTCTCTGACAGCATCCTTTCGAAGTAATCGGGCCCGGTAAAGACGACCTGATGCCACCGCGTCGGCTGATCGGCCCGGGCGTTGAAGCGCTCGATGCGTTTCAAGTGCTCCACGAGATCATCGCCGCCGGGCGCGTAGACGTGCACTCGCGAATCCACGTCCGTATACATGAACTTCTGCACCAGCGCGGCATGAAAGTGGCCCGGATCGAGGGTGATCAGGCGAACTGGCGCGGCGCCGGCGGCCTGCTGGGCGCTGGCGGGTTGCGGTGCGGGCAGCGCGAAGCTTGCGGACACGGTCAACAGGGCAAGGACCGCCCCTCGGGGTCCAATCATTCTTTATCTCTCCGGTGCTCCCCAAACCTGAGCGTAGCGGAACGTGAATGTCCGGTGGTGAACGAATGGCGGGTCGGGCCCGAGGCCACCTGCCGCTTCAGTCGGGCCTAGCGTTGCGTAAATGGATCAGAAAGGTTGACGTGGGCAAGTGCGCGCGCGTACGGGTCGGTAAGCGTGGCCGCCTCGGCGAGCGCCTCCTGGAAGATCGGCCAGCCGTCGGCGGTGTCTCCGAGCCTGGCCTGCGCCGCTGCGACCGCGCCCAGTGAGTGCGCCCGATAATCCGGATCCACTGTGTTGCGCGCCGCGACCAGGATCAGTTGCAACGATTGGTTGGCACCGGCGATATCGCCACTCGCGGTCTGCGCGCCGACGATGCCAAAGAGACCCGCGATCCTGAGGTGAGGATCGGTGAATGAGCGGGCGATTGCTGTAGCTTCCACCGCGCCGCCCGCCTCGGCCCGCGCCGCGAGAATGTCGTGAATGACGAGTGCCCGGGCGTTGCGGGCCGGAACGTGCTCTGCGGTCGCAAGCGCATCCCGCAGCGCGCCGGCGCGTGCCTGCGTGCGAGCGATCGTCTCGAGAATCGTGGAATCCTGGCGATGCTTGCGGCCCGCGATCGCGCTCGAGAATGCCGCATCAAGCACCGCGATGGCACTCGCCTTGTCACCTGCAAGTACGAATGTCTGCGCGATCTCGCATAACACCATGGCAGTGGTCTCGCCGGGCCTGGCGGTCCGGGCCAGAGCGAAAGCGCGATTCAAGAGTTCCTGCGCCATCGTGGAGTCGCCAAGGCGCAAGCGGGCATCGACGATGCGCGCCAGCGCGTAGGCTCTCGTTGCAGGTCCCTTGATGCTGGCGGCCGTCGACAACGCACTTTGCACGTTTCCCGACCGCGCTTGCACGGCGGCAACATAGCCGAGCGCGGCGTCGCGTCGTGCGGTCTGACGCACGCTTTGCGCGATCAAACGTGCTGTCTCGAGGGCCTGCGTATTTCCGACGTTGGCGTGGAGGGCGGCGATATCGGCGACCGCCAGCGCGCGCAGCAGGCTGTCCGGAATGTCGTCGGCGATGGCGCGCCCAACCGCAAAGTGCTCTTGCCGCGCATGCATTACGGCGATGTTGCGCAGGGCATAGCTCATCGTGAGTGGCGCGTAGATTCTGCGCGCGGCCGCCAAGGCGGCGTCGAGTTGTCCCGCGCTCACCTGTGCGTCAACGATCGCGCTGCTGACGACATCGCGCGGCTCGCGTTCACGGATCTCCTCCACCGTGCGGAGCGCGCCCGGCAAATCGCCGCAGTGAGTCTGATTGACGGCGATGTCGCGCAGCGCCAGATCGCGAAGCGCGCGGTCGGTGATTCTGCGCGCGGCATCGAGCGCATCCAGGAGCAATCCGCACGCCGTCGGGCCGTCGCCGAGCCCGATGGCGACGGCTGCGGTCTGTTCGAGAACTTGCGCGCGGCGAAAGAGATCGTCGACCGTGGGCGCGATGCGGCGAGCTTCACTCAACGAGAGCCGCGGCCAGCTTTGCGGGTCAGGGGAATCGGGCGTGGACCCGAGTGGCTCCCCGGACAGCGCGAGGGCGGCGAGAATCACGACACTTTGCGAAACCATATGGCGCTTCCATCATCCCCCCGGTTTCAGCGGGCCCGGTTTGATTGGAAGATAGACGTGGGTCGCGAGCTTTTCCGGTGGAGTCTTGCTGGGATCACTGACGTACTGTTCCCATGAATGGCCATTCGACTCGAGCTGATTCTGTGCCATTTGGTCTTCGAGCTGCCGGTAAGTGTCCGGCAGAAACGCGTAGGAACCGATGTGCACGCCTTTGAGCGCGCGCCCCGCATAGGTCTTGCCGACTTTAACCGTTCCCGTCGTCGCAACCGCTTTGGAGCGGGCACTTTCGGATCCACTGAACGGGATGGCTGCCTCGAATCCCCAGCCACTCTCATCGTAGAAACGATTGACGGCCAATGGTGCGCCGCTCTGCTCGAGCCCGTTTTCCTTGAGGAACGCTTTCACCTGCACGTATGCCGAGTCGAGCGCCTTGGCGAATGCATCGGGGTCCATCGCGGCAATACCTTCCACGTAAGCGATATCGACCGCTGAGACCTCGACTTCGCTCACCTGCACGGGTGTGGTGGTCAGCGGCTGTATCGCTTCCGCTTCCGCGACGACTTTCAGGTTGGCCAGACCCTTCTCGTAGTACGGCCCGAGAATCCCATCCAGAAAGTAGCCGAAGTAGCGACCCAGGAGGTTGAAGCCGAAGTCGATGTCGAAGGCCCAGGATATTTGCGTTCCCGCCGCATCGGGCGTGAGCCGGAGCTCTGCATGCGCACTGCTCTCGTCCTCGAACTCGATTCGCGTGCCCACGCGACTGTACGGCTCCGAAGTGACGATTTCCTGCGCGCCAGAGCCGAGCTCCGCGCTCTTGCTCGACCATCGCAGCCGTGCACCGACTCCCTGTTCGGGGCCGGAGTATTCGAATTCGGTGGAGGGGTCGAGCTCGTACCAGGGCGACCACTCGTTGAATCGCCTGAGGTTGTTGGTCAGATCGAACACGGTCTCGGGAGGGGCCGTGATCGAGGTGGAGCGCTCGACGTGAACGCTGGCAGGCAGCAACAGCCCGATCAGGATGAGCAGCAGGATCAGCGCAACCAGACCGATGAGGATTCGCTTGAGTATCTTCACGTCAGCGCCCTCGAGTGCTTACGTCACTATATGCGGCGAAGGGAGGGCGTGTCGCCTCCGCCGGCGAAACCCTCAGCCCGGTGGCTCCTGGCCCGGGTTGGGGTCCTCCATGGGAAAAGTCGTTGTGCCAGGGCTGGTCTCCGACGCCGGTGCCGGCTGGGGCTGCTCGGCGGTTCCTGCTGGCGAGGCCTCTGCGCCCGGCGCGGATGCCGTGTGCGTACTCTGGTCGAGCGTGCTGATGTAGCGCTGCGCTGCCGGCGGCGGTGCCGGGGCATCGTCGGCAACGATCTCGCTCGCGGTTACGTCGCGCTTCTCGTAGAAAGCCGCATTGGCCTTGCGATCGATCGTTATGACGGTGCCATCGATCGCGACTCCGGCGAACAGTCCCATGGCGCGCGAGTAGGAATAGACCTCGGCCGAGAGGTTTGCATCGGTCGCTGCCGAGGTCTGCCTGCCCACCGGGCCCGCGGCGACGGACGCGTCGGCGCCGAGAGTGATCTTGCCATCGGTAATGCCTTCCACGCCCGCGGCGCTGGTGAACACAAGGATGACGTCGGTCGACTGAACGCCCGCCTGCCAGCCGAAGCTGCCGCCGGTCAGGGTGACGAACACCGGGTTGCTCCATTGCCCCTGAGAATCACGCACGACGAGCACGCCTTTGCCGCGTCGCCCGCCGACGCCCAAACCAACCTTGACGACATCGGGAACCACTGCGATACCGTGTGCCCGCGCAAGTAGCCAGTCGGGAACCCTCAGATCCGGCATCGCGCTCATCTCCTCGAGCACCTGTGTCGCGAGAATCAGCCGCGCTTCCTCGCGGGACTGCGCCAGCGATGACCCACAGACCAGGAGCAGGGCAATTGAAAGGAAGCTGCGGACGGCAGACTGCATGTCGGTCCCCTGTATGAACGGCGCATTCAGCGGTGCACTCGGTGCGACCGCGATCCGGGATGCCGGGTTCCGCAGATTGTAGCGTCAGTTGAGGGCCAGGAGTCGGGCGGCGTCGCTGTCGCGTCCGCGAGCGTGCAGGAAGGCGGTGATCCGGTCGTGGGCGAGGCGAGTGAGGGGATCTTTGGCCCCGAGTTCCCTGCGCAGGACTCGATGGCTGTCCACCAGCAGGATTTCGGCATCATCGAACTGGCCCAGCTGAGCGAGTGCCACCCCGAGCGTGCTCTGTGAACGAGCGGTCCGCCAACTCGTCTCACCGTACGTGTTGGTGTTGACCGTGATCGCGTGGCGCAATGGCGCGACGGCGCCGCGTGCGTCACCGCGCGCCAGCAGGATTTCGCCGAGCAGGTGTTCCGAAGATGCCAGATAAGCATGATCGGCGCGCAGACTCTCGCGGTAGATATCGATGGCTGTCCGCACGTTGCTCAATGCGGGCGCAGTCTTCCCGGCCTTGAACTCGAGATTCGCGAGCGAATGGAGGTAGTAACCGGTCAGGTAGTGGCGCTCGCCGTAGGCATTCCGGATGATCTTGAGCGCCTCACCGGCTTTGGCGATCGCTTTCTCGTAGTCGCTGCGCTTGTCGTAGAGCATCCCGAGAGAGTCGAGGACACCGGCCAATCGCGGATGATCTGTTCCGAAAACGATGCGGTGCAGGTCGAGTGATTCCGTGAGGAGCTTTTCGGCTTCTTCCAGGCTGCCGCGTTTGACGAGAATGAGTCCGAGCGCACCGAGCGCATTCGCGTAGTCCGGATCGGTCCGAGAAACCCGCGCCTGCAGAATGCGCAGTGCCTCGCGCTCATACCTCTCAGCGCGAACCAGATCGTCCTTCCAGAGCATGATGCTCGCGAGGTCGGCATAGGCGATACCCACCTCCTTGTGGTCTGGTCCGAGCCGTTCAACGTATATTTCTATGGCGTCAGTCAGTAGTCGCTCAGTCTGATCTGTGTGGCCTTGTGCCTGTTCGAGGCGCGCCATGCTGACCATTACCAACGCGACACGCTGATGCCGCTCACCATAGACCTCCCGCGTCAACGTTAGCGCCTGGCGGTAATACCCTTCGGCGGAGGCGTGATTGCCATCGCCCTGCAGCGCTTCGGCCAGATTGAACAAACTCGTGGCGACTCGCTCACCGGGTGGGTCTTCGGTCTGGCGACGGATCGTGAGTGCCTGCTCGAGCAGCGGCACCGCCTTCTTGAACTTGTTCTGACGCTGGAAGGCGAAACCGATGCTTTCCAGCATCTGGGCACGGACTTCGTACTGTTCATTGAGATTCTTCTGGATATTGGCCGCGCCTCGCTCGAGCAGCTCGTCGGCGGTCATTTCACGCCCTTGCGCGACGAAAGGATCGGCTGCCCCGAAGATATCTACGAGGAATGCGCTGACCTGCTGAGCGGTCGAACGCTGCTCCTCTGCAATCTTGATCTGCTCGCCCAACTGCACCTTCTGCACCCAGGTCATGATGGTGAACGTCGTCAAGGCCAGAAAGATCGTCGCGACCAGGCTCATGCTCATTGCATTGCGGCGCACGAACTTGGCGGCGCGATAGCGGTTGCTGCCCTGACGTGCAAGCACTGGCTCTCCGCGCAGATGCCGGCGGATGTCGTCCGCCAGTTGCGCCGCGGTCTCATAACGATCGCGCGGTTCCTTCCGCATGGCCTTAAGGATGATCTCGTCAATGTCGCCGCTCAGTTGCCGGCGCAGCTTTTCCGCCGTGACGCCCCGCTTGGCGGCGACGCCGGCCGGATTGAATCCGCCCGCTTCAACGAGTGCACCAGCGCGCCCACCGCGGAACAGGCTGCTCGGCCGCGGCGGATCCTCAATGCAGATGGCGCGCTCGAGGCCCAGCGCGGTCGAGTCGTGCAGCGCATACGGCGAGCGGCCGCACAGCAGCTGATACAGCAGCACACCGAGCGTGTAGACGTCGGCGGCGATTGTGATCGTGCGACCGAGCACCTGCTCGGGCGCGGCGTGCTCAGGCGTTAGCAGCCGATCCTGCATGCGCGTTACCGCGACGGTTTGCGTAGCGGGATCGGGATGGAGCAGCTTTGCGATGCCGAAATCGAGCAGCTTCGGATGCCCGTCCGCGGTGACGAGGATATTGCCGGGCTTGAGATCGCGGTGGACGATCAGGTTGCGGTGCGCATAGTCCACCGCCGCACAGACGCGCTCCAGGAGCTGCAAGCGCTCGCGCACGCCCAGCGTGTGCAGATCGGAATACTCGTCGATGGGCTTGCCGTCGATGTACTCGATGACAAGGTAGGGCACGCCCTCGGCGGTTTCGCCGCCATCGATGAGACGCGCGATGTCGGGATGATCGAGGTTAGCGAGGATCTGCCGCTCGGCGCGCAGGCGCGTGCGCAACTGCGGGTGCACCGCCATCTGCTCGACCAGCTTGATGGCGGCCTTCTGTTCGTACTGCCGGTCGGCACGCTTGGCCAGGTAGACCGTACCCATGCCACCGTGACCCAGCACGCCGGTGATGCGATACGCACCCAACATGGTGCCGATGAAGCGGTTGCGCTGTCCCTCGACGACATGAGCAACCGCACCACCGATCGCCTCGCGCAATCGTTCCTCGCTGCCCATGTCGTTTGCGAGCATCTCCTCCAGCTCGCTGCGAAACTCCGCGTCGTCGCCGCAGACGGTTGCGAGCGTCGCCCCGCGCTCGTTCTCAGGACAGTCCACCAGACGGTGGAAGGCCTCTTGCAGGCGAGCCCAGCGCTCAGGAGTCACGGGGCACCGTGCGGATGGCCTTGAGCAACCAGGCCTTTACAACCCGGAGGTCGCGCTGCAGGGATGTCACGGAAACACCCAGCGTCGCGGCAGTCTCTTCGGAGCTCAGTCCGGCGAAGTAGTGGATCTCCGCCATGCGTGCGAGCCGCGGATCCATCGCCGCGAGCTTGTTGAGCGCGTTGTCGATCTCGACGATGTCGAAGCCGATCTCTTCCGTCTGGGCATCGTGGTCCTTCAGATCGAACACGGTGTGCGTTCCGGCGCGCCGATTGGTGGCGCGCTGCCGGGCGTGGTCCGTGAGGATGCGGCGCATGAGGCGTGCGGCAACCGAAAAGAAATGGGATCGATCCTCCCACGGCACATCCATGTCGATCAGGCGAACATACGCTTCGTGAACGATGGCCGTCGCCTGCAACGTATGGCCGGCGCGTTCCCGCTTCATGTAAGCATCCGCCAGGCGCCGCAGCTCGTCATAGACCAGGGGTGTGAGCTGTTCGAGGGCCTCCGGGTGGCCCGATCGCCAGTCCTTCAGGAGCTGGGTGACCGATCCGCGGGGCGTCTTGGCTGCGGGGCGAGTGGTCACGGGGATTTATGCGCCGGTCCACGCCCGAGGAAGAGATGCCAAGGCATTCGCCGAGCTCACACGAGCATTCTGGCACGAAGTGCGCTCCAAGTCCCTGAAAATTCGAGAGTCCCATCCCAAACCCGTCAGCTGGTCGGGTCTTATTGCAGTGCACCCGGCGTGCCGGCAACGGACTAGAGCGAAAGCAGGGCAAACTTTTTTTTCCGAAACTGATAATCAGGTCCGGTTTTTCTCGCTATTCCTATTGAAGCGGCGCGTGCCGTTTATGCAGTTGACCCTCAATCCGAACCCTGGAGTTCCTATGCGCAAGATCCTGATAACTGCTGTGCTGGTAGCGTTTGGGCTGGCTCAGGCGAGCGTTGTTCTGGCCGACAATTCGCCGTTTCCGACACCTCCGAAGTTCACGGACAACTCGCCATTCCCGACGCCACCGAAACTTACTGACAACTCGCCATTCCCGACACCGCCGAAGTAAGGCGGGAACCGAGACCGAGGATCACAGGGATGCGCATTTCGTGAGGAGAACTGCCGTGGATCAGACTCGATCGGGATGGATTCGCAAGTTCCTCGTCGTGTGGACTGCCGCGCTCACTCTGGGCGCGGGATTGCTTCTTGCGGCGCAAGGGACGGGCCGTGCAGAGATGGGTGCCGCGCCTTCGGATGAGGAGCGGCAAGCGCTGTGGGTGCCAGGCAGCAATGTTCCCATGGCGGCGTACCTTCGATCCCAGCACGACAATCTGCTCGCCCCTCCGCGCTGAGGGTCGGGGCTCAACGCCCTGATCCTGTGCGCCAGCCGCGGTGCGCGAAGAGCGCGCCGCGGCTTTTCTTTTTCCCTCTCCCACTCAGCGGGAGAGGGTCAGGGTGAGGGCACTTCCCGTATCATTCGTTCCGCGATGCGACGCCCTCCTTCTCGAAGCTTCCCCATTCGCACCCTTTTCGCGGCTCACGGGTTCGCCGTCGGCCTCCTGCTGGTGCTCCCCGCGCGTGCCGAGTGGGTGTCCCGCGAGGAAGCCATCATGGGAACCCGCATCGCCGTCGAGCTCTGGGCGGCGGACCGTGCTCAAGGCGAAGCGTTGATCACGCGCGTGATGAATGAGATGCACCGCGTCGATGCGCTGATGAGCACGTACAAGTCGACCAGCCAGGTATCGCTCATCAACGAGAGGGCTGCGCGCGAGCCGGTGAAGGTCGATCCCGATCTCTTCGGACTTCTGCGGACGGCTCTCGACTATTCGCGGCTCACCGAGGGCGCTTTCGACATCACGTATGCGAGCGTGGGGTATCTCTACGACTACCGGCGACACATCAAGCCCGACGATGCCGCCATCGCAGCGGCGCTCCCGGCAGTCGACTACCGGCACGTCGTGCTCGATCCGGACTCCGGCAGCGTGCGCTTCACGCAGCCGGGGGTGCGCATCGATCTCGGCGGCATCGCCAAGGGCTGGGCCGTCGATCGCGGCATCGAGCTACTGCAGGTGGCGGGCGTCGAGCGCGCATTCGTCACGGCGGGCGGCGACACGCGCATCATCGGAGACCGCTTCGGCCAGCCGTGGATGGTGGGGATCCGTGATCCGCGCGAGGGCGAAAAAGTGGCGGTGCGCATCCCGCTCGCGGACGCGGCGCTATCGACCTCGGGGGATTACGAGCGTTTCTTCGAAGCCGACGGCATTCGCTACCACCACATCCTCTCGCCCTCGACCGGCCGACCGGCCAGCGCCGTGCGAAGCGTCACCATCATCGGGCCGACGGCCACGCGCACCGATGGGCTATCGAAGACGATCTTCGTGCTGGGTATCGAACGGGGAATGCAGATACTCGATCGCGCGGGCGACGTGGATGTCATTGCGATCGACAAGGACGGGAAGATTTATTACTCGAGGGGCCTGGCGGCTCCGGCCAAGTAAGACCGTCACCCCAGCCCTTTCCCGCATGCGTGAGAGGGTGTATCAGAACCAGATTGACGCGAACAGCTGCAGCACGTACGCGTTGAAGTTGTACAGCGGCTCGGTGCCGGGAGCGACGCCGGTCACGCGCAGATCGCGGAAATCCTTGTAATCAAACCAGATGTGGTCGAAGCGCAGGTTGAGCGTGCCCTTCTGAACGAACCGCGGCCAGCCGCCGGGAAATTCATAGCTGGCGCCGATGCCGAGCGTGTTGCTGGTGAAGGTCGCCAGTTCCTTGTCGCGTGCCTCGAAATTCTGCGCCTGTGCGCGCGGGAACAGATCGGCGTAGAAATCGGCATTGCCCTGGGAGTAGAAGCGATACCTGAGCTCGAAGATCCACTTCGCGTCCCATGGATGGGTGTAGCCGATCTCGGCCGTGTGCGCGTCGATGCCCCAGGTGTCGGTGAAAAAGCGGTATTCGCCGCGAACCGCCGCGCGGTAGGGGAGAAAGTAGCGCGAGGAGAGCGCGATCGCGTTGCTGGTTCGCGTCCGCGGATAGATCTCCGATTCGAAGCTGTATCCCGTACCGCTACCCGAATCGACATAGCGTACCGAGCGATAGGGGTTGTTGAGGAATCCCTCGTCGGTGATCGCTTCGAACGTCGCTCCGATGATCAGGTTCTTGGTGAGGATCTGCGACACGCCGATGCGGTATTGCCGCCGGTCGGTGCGCTTCTCGAAATTGGGATCGACCCCGCTGCCACTCGCATCGCGGCGACGCACGGTATCCCAGCCGCGCGAGAAGCCCAGCGAGACGGTTGTCAGGTCGCCGAACAAGTCCTGGCTGAGGCCGAAATACGCGGTGTCCGACTGGTAGTCGTTCTCATCGCTGTTGGTAAAGCCGAGACTGTAGATCGTCTTGCCGCGAATGGCATCGGCGCCGAGGCTCCACTGGGTGCGCTCTTCATCATAGGGACTGGCCGTGGTCACGACATCAATCGACGCGCTCGACACCATGTCCATGTAGAAGTTGCCGGAGACCGAGAACTTTTCCAGGAAGCTCTTGCGCACGAGCAGCGACGGTCCGTCGATCTGCACGCCACCGCCGTCGTAGAGGTGATACAACAGGTCAGCGCGGTCCTCGGGCAAGACACCGGCAGTGGCGGTGCCGGCCAGCATGAGTGCTGTCAGGAGCAGGTACCGGGTTTGCCTTATTGGCCATTCGTGGTCTGCGTCGATTCGAATGGCCAATAAGGCAAACCCGGTACCTGCTCGTGCGCGCATCGCGTTCAATTGCAGCCGCAGCCGCCGCCAGCACTGCCAAGGGCGCCGCGGGCGCCTTCACGCGATTCAAACACGTGGTGCAGGTACGAGCTCGAGACCGGATCGCGATCGGCCGCCATGATCGGATCGGCCAGCCGGTCGCGCTCGTAGGGCTTCACCCACGGCTCGACATTGGCGCAGGCCCCCAGAAGCAGTGTCGCAGTCAGCAGGATTCCGATCGCAGGGCGTCGCATGATCACTCCTTGACGAGCGCCCGGATGTGGTTGAGGTAAGTGTTCTCGTCGCCCGGTTTGTAGCCGCGATGCAGGT
Organism: Steroidobacteraceae bacterium; assembly: GCA_036515135.1. GTDB lineage: Bacteria > Pseudomonadota > Gammaproteobacteria > Steroidobacterales > Steroidobacteraceae > DATBVX01. Next base: position 20,634 of record DATBVX010000025.1, on the reverse strand, counting down.
AGCGGACATTGCCCTTGCGATCGATGAGAACGGAGCTCGGCATGCCGCTCACATTGTAGAGCTTGCTCACGCGATTTTCGCGGTCAAAAAGAATCGGAAAGCTGACCGGAGTTTCCGCGAGCCAGCCTTCCGCACCGCTCGGATCCGGCTCGACGTTGACGCCGAGGAGCGTGAAGCCCATCGGCTTGTACTTCTTGTACATCTGCTCGAGCAGCGGCATTTCCTGCCGGCAGGGGCCGCACCATGTCGCCCAGAAGTTGATCATGACGACCTGGCCGCGCAAGCCGCTGAGCGCGACATTCTTGCCGCCGCGCGCGCCGAGGTTGAAGTCCGGCGCCGGGCCCGAACCGTCGCCAGCCAGCGACAGCGAACTGGCGAAAATGCACGCCAGCAGGGTGCCGCGAAAGATCTTTGCCGTATGTCCGTTCATCTTGGCTCATCCTCTCGCCTTCAGAAGAAAACGGTGAATCCCAGGTGAGCCTCAAGGTTATTGGTCGCTTCGTTGCTGCCCAGTAAGTCCGTCGCAAAAATGTGATCGCGCACGTCGAAGTGCACTGCCAGCCAGTCATTGGCGAGAATGCGCACGCCGGCACCGAAATTGACCGTGAAGTTGTCCTCTTTCGCAAAACGGGTGGCGCCCACGCCGCCGATCACGTAGAGCGCGGAATTGAGCGCGGTCTTGCGCCCCAGGAAGATCTCGCCCGGCAGGAAGTTGTAGCCGAACGAGATGTTGTAGTAGGTGAAATCGCGGTTCTCGGTGACACGGACGTTGGCGAGTTCCTCGATGCTCGACAGCCCCGCTTCGGTTCGGCCCACGGCGGCCTCGACGAACAGATCTTCCGCGATGTGGTAAGCCGCGCGCACGCCGTACACCGGGTTGGTCCCGAAATCCTCGATGCTCATGATTCCGGCGAAAGCACCGATCTCGAAGTTTTCGGCGTCGATCTTCGGCGTCTTGATCTCGCGGCGCTCGACCTCGGGCTCGATGATCCGCGCCGCCTCGCTCTCGGACTGCGGAATCGAAATGTCTTCGGGACCGCGCGATGCGCAGCCGGCGAGCAGGGCAAGCCCCGTTAGAAGAAAAACGCGAATCCGGCTTTCCATTCGTCGATTTCCTCGTTGTCATCCCGGCTGGTGAAGAGGACGTAGCTGCGATACTCGGCTCGGAACATGAAGCGTCGGGTCAGGTAAACGCGGACGCCGCCGCCCACGTAGCCCACCTGATCGGTGCGGTCCTCCGCCTGGCCAAGAGTGGCCTGCGGCACGGTGTGGATCACACCGGTACCGAGGGTCAAGAACGGCGAAGCGCGCCATTCGGGTGCGAATACGTGCGTGGCGCCTGCGGTGGCGAGATAGCTGTTCGAGAACTCACCGAGCACATGCGAGGCGCCCACCTCGACCGAGAGGCTGGAATTGAATGCGTAGGCGCCATACACGGAGATAACGCTGGCGCCACCGAAGTCGCCAGCGAGCACGCCGGCTTCCCAGCGATGATCCGTGAAGGCTTCGCGCGAGCCATCGTCAAATGCCGTCTGCTCGCCGGTGGGCTGAAGCGTGCGCACCATCTGCTTGCGATGCACCCAGCCCTCGCGGCGATCCTCGGTGCGGACCTTGAACCAGTCGGTGCGCCGCTTGAGGATCTCGATGGCCGCGCCGCGGTCAACGACGTGGAACACCGGGTAACCGCGCCCCGGGCCGGTGTGCAGCTCGATGAAGGGGTCGGCGACGACCACCTCCACGAATTCCTCTTCGGCTCGTGCTGCGCCGGCATGGAGTGAAAGTAGGATCAGTGCCAGTAGCGGAATCCACCGCATCACGCTAGTTAAGCGGCGCGGCAAATGGATTGTTGTAGTACTGGGCACCGATATCCAGCCACTCTGCGATCAGGCGCTTCTCTGCATCGGACAGGTATCCCTCGTGCGTGCCACCCATGTCGAAGCGGCTAAAGAACCGCGTCGACGCATTCGCGCTGCCCGCGACCATCGAAGGGGCCACAGGCACCGTCAGCTGGGTCGGCAGGCCGGTAACCGGGTCGATCGGTCCAGGCACCAGCCGATCCTGCAGGGCGCCCATGTTAACTTCCTGTTCGTTATCCGTGAACAGCAACTCTCGATACGAGTTGAAATGATCTGCCTGATCAGGCGACAGGCCGTCGCTCAGATCGAGCTGCGCCACGGGTACGCGGACCTGGTTGGCGGCATCGCGCGGGCTGTGACAGCTCGTGCAGGTGTTGTCCTCGAGCACGGTCACGCCGTCCACGTCAAGCGTGATCCGCGGCAGCGCCCACAGCGGATGGACGATCGGCTCGTAGTTGATGACGATGCGGCAGGCGCTCGACCAGAGCGTCTGGCAATCCAGTGTCGTCGGCGCCGGAGTCTGTAGGGCGCCATAGCGATAGCTGAAGCTCGCATCGGGCGCGCGCACCGCCGGGTCGGTCCAGACGTCGTCGAAAGTGACATTGACACTGGGTGAGAGGGCGGCGCAGTTATCCGTCGCGCAGCTGTGCCGCGCGCGCGTCTGCGCCATCGTCTCGCCGGCGTCGGCGAACAGCGCCGGATCGGTGTTCGGGAACGGCAGGCCCGTGGTCGGTGCACCCGTGTTGATCGACGCGAACAGGTTGGCGCGGCCGTGCGATTGCGTGCTGGCCGGGTTGTGACAGCCATTGCAGGTCAGGACTTCACCAGGCCGCACCTGCAGCCAGTTGTCGTGGCGCGGACCGATGCGGCGGCCGTTGCGATCGAGAATCGTGATACCGAAAGCGACGTTGGCCGGCACCTTGATGCGCAGCGAGCCATCGGGCTCCACCGGCGCGTAAGCGAGGATCTCGCGCATGAAATTGACCGCGCCGAACGCCGTATCGCGGAAATCGCGGACGTCGTCGTCCGGCAGCGATACCGCCTTTTCGATGCGCACGAAACGCGCCGGGCGCTGATCCGCTGTCGTCTGCCCCGGATCGGCGAGGGTTGTGATACTTGGGTTCGCCGTGTCCACGCCTTCGATGTCGTACACGCTGCGGATGTCGAGGAGACCGACGCCCTCGGCGACGAGATTCGCATCCAGATCGACGCCAGCGACGCCATCCAGGATCACCGGCGGCGACGCGTATGCCTGCATCGTGACGACGTCCGTGATGATCACGCCTTCCTCCGGCGGGACAACCGGGATCTGCGTGTCGCGGTCCATGTCGTAGATCCAGATGCCGTAGAGCGGCGGGGCAGCCTGCACGTTGGGATCGGCGAGCCGATCGTCGGTGCACGGAACGACGTTGTTGTTCTCGAGGACGCGGCACAGGCTCCAGCTCACGAGCATGCGGTTGGTGCCGTCGTGCAGCGGGAAAACGCTGCTGAACAGCCCGCCGGGTGACGGCTGATTGGGAACCATGCGCACGTCGTTCACCACTGCGCGCACCTGCGCCGGACCGGTGAGCACGCCGCGATTCGGCAGCGTGGGCTGGGTGTTTTCGACGTAGTTCGGAGTGTCGATCGACAGGATGTCACCACCAAAGAGCGTGCCCGTGAACGGCCGCGCCAGCGACAGCACCCGGCCGGTAAGCAATTGCTGCGGCTGCAGGAAATGAATCTCGCTGTTGTTGGTCCCGGTGAGGTGGCTATTGGCGCCGTACAGGAGCTCCAGCCCGCGACCGTCCGGATTCATGCGGTAGAGGCTGATTGCATTGTTGCCGCTGCCGCGTGTGTGGTCCCAGCGGCTGAACACGATCTGCCCGCTGGCGAGCACCGAGGGGTCGAGGTCGTGACTCTGGTTGAATGAAACCTGGTGAACGTCGGTGCCATCGGCATTCATCACGTGCAGCACGAACGCCGGCTCGTTGCGATCCTCATCCTGCGCCTCGAACTGCGGTTTGCTTTCGTCGAGCAGAATGGCTTTCGACTGACGTTGGCGCGTCGACGAGAACACGATGCGGCCATCCGGCAGATAGTGTGGCGCCACGTCGTGACCTTCCTCGGCGATGATGTCCGAGACGATCACGCGGCGCAGGGTGTCGCTCAGGCGCTCGTACTCCCAGATATTCCAGGTCGGCAGGTCTTCCTCGTTCGCGTTCGGGTCGAAAGGCCCGCGCATCGCGAACACGAGCCGGGTGCCGTCAAATGAAGCCTCCACGTCGCGGACATCCCACTCCTCCGTATCGCCGGTAACGCGCTGGGTGATGTTGCGCTCCTGGGCGCTCGGTGACGCGCGCTCACGCAGATACAGGTCCGCATCGACGTTGAAGGTGCGCAGCAGGCGGGCGTCATCCTGAAGCTGCATCGCCATTGGATCGGTTGGCAGCTGGCGCTTGACGTAAGCCAGCGGGAAATCGACTGTCGCCGGATCGGCACCCTGGCCACTGCCGAGGCTGACGCCGCCGCCGCCGCTGCAGGCCGCGAGCGTGAACGCTGCCGGGACAGCGAGCGCGACAGCGCGTATCCGCTGGGCGTGGACTTTGAATCTGTTGCTGCGAGTACTCATCTGCCTGATCCTCGGGTCCTCGATCGAACCCGCATGCACTTCAAAGGTTTCTGTCTGGGCTCCGGGCCCGCGCACCGCATGCGCGCGTCGCCCGGTTGTCATCTGCGTGAGCGCCTTCACAGTTCTCGCATCCCGCTCACTCGCACGCACTTACCATCTGCTGCCGGCAGGTGACGTAATCATCTCTATGCGCGGCGTGCGCGCGTCACGCTGTGATCGTCATCACGCGCCGCGCCGCCTCCGTGCGCTCTCGCTGCTGAGGCGTTTCGCACGGCAAAAACAGCTGTTTCCTCGCATTCGCCAGCGGCGCAAGACAGCCGCGAACAATGCATCTCGCGTCGATGCTTATACACGCGCGCTGTGTGCGCGGGAATGTCGCCAAGGGGAGACGTCTGCGTCCTGAGACATTACGGTGACATTGCCCGCTGCGTATATTCCGGCCCCACGAGAAGCCACCCCTGTGGCCCTGGGATGCCATCATGAACACGAGGACGCTGATGAACACGTTGAGTGATCGCCGCCGCGCGCGTGCGATGGCAATCCGTGCCGCGGTTGCCTGTTGCGTTCTGGCCGCAGTGAGCGCGAGCGCTTACGCGGGCTCGCGAGAACAGGCCAAGCGCATCCACGAACGCCTGACCGGTGTCGCGCCGTCCGACAGCGTGCTCACCGCCATGGAAGCGAATGTCTCGGGCGGTAACGCCGTCCAGGCCGCGTTAACTGCCATGCAGGCGCCGAGCTTCTACAACGTCACGCTGAAGAACTTCGTGACGCCATGGACCAACCGCGACCAGACGGTGTTCGCGCCGCTCAACGATTACACCGCCACCGTGATCGGAATGGTGCGCGATGATGTAGCGTTCAACACCGTTCTGTCTGCCGACGTCCTCTACACGGGACGCGGCGGCCTGGCCGGCGTGCCCGCATACTCGCCCGCGAGCAACGACCACTACGCCGCGCTCGAGAGCCAGAACGTCAACTTGAGCAGCACGACGGATTTCGTGCGCACCACGCAGTCGTCGCTGACCGGGGTTCCCGCCACCGCGACGGCCGGCGTCATCACGACGCGCGCGGCCGCCGAAGCCTTCTTCATCGCGGGCACCAACCGCGCGATGTTCCGTTTCACCCTCATGAATCACCTGTGCCGCGACATGGAGCAGGTGATGGATACGAGCCGGCCACCCGATCGCATCCGCCAGGACGTGTCGCGCAGCCCGGGTGGTGACGCGCGAATCTTCCTCAACAACTGCATCGGATGTCACAGCGGCATGGATCCGATGGCCCAGGCCTTTGCTTTCTACACCTACGATGAGGCGGCCGGGCGCATCGTCTATACGGCGGGCACCGTGCAGCCGAAATACTTCAACAACGACGACACCTTTGCCTTCGGCTTCATCACGCCGAACGACAACTGGGAGAACCGCTGGCGCGCCGGCCAGAACGCGTTGCTCGGCTGGTCCGCAAGCCTGCCAGGCAGCGGCAGCGGTGCCAAGTCACTGGGCGATGAGCTGGGCAACAGCGACTACTTCGCGCAATGCCACGTTGAGAAGGTCTTTCGCAACGTCTGCTTCCGCGCACCGGTGGATTCCGCCGACCGTGCGCAGGTCGGTGCGATGGTGAGTTCGTTCCGCAGCAGCGGCTTCCGCCTCAAGCAAGTGTTTGCCGAAGCGGCCGCCTACTGCATGGGTGATTGAGGGAGACGACCATGAACCCGTCACGATTCGCAGGTTTCTGGACCGTGGCCTCGATTGCCCGGAGCCGTCCGTTGGCGATTGGCCTGATCGTCCTTCTCCTGGGGCTCAGCCTCACCGGTTGCGGTGGCGGCGCGTCGACCGAGGCAAACCCGGTGACGACACCCCCGAACGCCCCGACCTACAGCGGCCCGCCGCCCGCGACGGCCGACGTGCAGGCGTTCCGCATCAATCTGTGGGAGAACATCAAGGCGACCAACCGTTGCGGCCAGTGTCACGGCGCGGGCGGGCAAGTACCGATGTTCGCGCGCACGGACGATGTCAACCTGGCGTACGAAGCCGCCAATACCGCGGTCAATCTCACGCAGCCTGCCGATTCGCGCATGGTCGTGAAGGTGGGCGGTGGACACAACTGCTGGCTCGCGGCGGATTCCGCGTGCGCGGACCTTCTCACGACGTGGATCACGAACTGGGCCGGCGCGGCCGGTGGCAGCGGCACCCAGATCCAGCTGGTGCCGCCACCGATCAAGGATGTCGGGCAGAGCCGCAACTTCCCGGATACGGCCCCGGCCTCATTCGCCGGCGTGCACAATCTGCTGACGACCTTCTGCTCGCGCTGCCACACCTCCAGCGCGGTAACGCCACAGGCACCGTACTTTGCCTCCGCGGACATCGATGAGGCGTACGAGGCGGCAAAGACCAAGATCAACCTGGACAACGCGGCGCAGTCGCGGCTCGTAGTGCGCCTGCGCAACGAGTTCCACAACTGCTGGCCGGTCCCGGCGGGCGGCGCACCCAACTGCGCCGGCAGCGCGGACACCATGGAGGCGGCAATTCAGGCGATGATCGACTCGATTCCGCTGACGCAGGTCGATCCGAGCCTGGTGATCAGCAAGGCTTTGACCCTCTACGACGGCACGGTCGCGAGTGGCGGTAGCCGCTTCGACAGCAATGCCATCGCCAAGTGGGAGTTCAAGACGGGCAGCGGCGCAACCGCCTACGACACCAGCGGCGTCGAGCCGGCGCTCAACCTCACTCTCTCGGGTGATGTGGCCTGGGTCGGCGGCTGGGGCATCAACGTCAGGATGGGCGGCAAGGCCCAGGGCAGCACCGCGAGCAGCAAGAAACTGCACGATCTCATCCGCGGGACCGGCGAGTACACGCTCGAGACGTGGGTCGCACCGGCCAACGTGGCGCAGGAAGACGCCTTCATCATGAGCTACTCGGGTGGCACCGCTTCGCGCAACTTCACTGTGGCGCAGCAGCAGTACCAGATCGAGGCGCTCAACCGCAGCTCGACCACGGATTCGAACGGCCAGCCCTCAGTGATCACCAACGCGGCCGACGAGGATCTGCAGGCCACACTGCAACACGTCGTGGTCACTTTCGATCCGGTGAACGGTCGACGCGTCTACGTGAATGGCGAATTCACCGGTGACACCGATCAGAACGTCCCGGCTTCCATCAGCGACTGGGACGACACCTTCGCGTTCGTCCTCGGCAACGAGGTGTCGAACGACCGGCAGTTCCAGGGCGTGTATCGGCTGGTCGTGGTCCACAACCGCGTGCTTACGCCGACGCAGATCCTGCAGAACTTCGAGGCCGGCGTCGGCGAGCGCTACTACCTGCTCTTCAGCGTCGCGCACCTGATCAGCGTGCCGCAGAGCTACATCATGTTCGAGGCCAGCCAGTACGACAGCTACAGCTACCTCTTCAATAAGCCGACGTTCGTCAGCCTCGATGGCACGGCGATGCCGGGAAGCATCCCGCTGCGTGGCATGCGCATCGGTGAGAACGGTGTCGAGCTAAAGGTCGGCCAGGCCTATCGCACGCTCGATACGACGATCTCGGATGCCAACTACACGCCGGCGACCGGGCAGCTGCTGTCGAGCATCGGCACGGTGGTCGCGCTCGAGAAGGGCCCGGCGGACGATCTCTTCTTCCTGTGCTTCGACGTGCTGGGCAGCAACAGCCAAGTGTGCAGCACCGACGCGGCGCCGATTCCCGCGCCCATCGTCAATCTGCCGGCGCAGCCCGACATCGGCATCAAGATCTTCGACGACATCAATGCGTCGATGGCTGCTGTCACTGGCGTGAGCCCGACGACCACATCGGTCGCGGGGACGTTCAACCAGATCAAGCAGGCGCTGCCCACGGCGGAGGCGATCGAGGGATTCAGCTCGTCGCAGCAGGCTGGCATTACCCAGCTCGCGGTGGCGTACTGCAACTCGCTGAGCAACAACACGACGCTGCGCGCGACGGTGTTCCCGACGTTCACCAACTGGAGCGCGAGCCCGTCGACCGCGTTCGCGACGCAGGCCGAGCGCGACAAGATCATCACGCCGCTCTACAACCGGGCGGTCGGTCTGAACCTGCAGTCGCAGCCGACACTGGCGACTGTCTCGGGCGAGCTCAACAGTCTCATCGACCGGCTGCTGGCCGGGAGCGCGAACACGACGACAGTCGTAACGGCCGTGTGCGCCGCGACGATCGGCAGTGCCGTGACCACGGTGCAGTAGGCCACGACGACGGACCAGCACAACGGGATTCATCGAGGTATTCGCCATGATCATCCGCAAAGGCAGACTCCGGAAACTCGGGCTCAACGAGCCGCTCCGGCACGACAGCCACAAGCGTCCGGTCACCCGCCGCGATTTCATCGCTCAGGGTTTCATGACCGGCGCGGCTACCGTGATGACGGGTGGCATCCTCAGCCTGTTCGCCAATCCGCGTGCCGCCTATGCGGCGCTTTCGCCTGACCTCGAGGCGCTCAAAGCGGGCTGTGGCATCACCACTCTTGGCGCGGGCAAGATCCCGTTCATCGCCTTCGATCTCGCGGGCGGCGCCAACATGGTGGGGTCGAACGTGCTCATCGGTCAGCAGGGTGGGCAGCTCGACTTCCTGTCCACCGCCGGCTATGCCAAGCAGGGCCTGCCGGGCGACATGACGCCGCCGTCGCCCAACGCCAACCGCGTGACCAACGACTTCATCGAGAGTGCGCTCGGCCTGAACTTCCATTCCGACAGCGCGTTCGTGCGAGGAATCCTCGAGCGCGTGGCGGTGACGACTGCGGCCAACACCAATGGTGCGGTCATCGCGGCACGCTCGGAGAACGACACCGGCAACAACCCGCACAACCCGATGTATGGCATTGCGCGGACCGGCGCGAACGGATCGCTTCTGACCCTCATCGGGTCGCGGGCATCGGATTCAGGCGGCAACAGCATGGCACCGCTCGCGATGGTCGATGCGGCGCTCAGGCCGACCAAGGTCGATCGCGCCAGCGACGTCACGGGCCTGGTCGACACCGGCGAGCTGGTGGGCCTGCTCAGCCTCAATGATACCGTTGCGGTCATGGAATCGATCGCTCGCATCAGCTACGGCAAGATGCAGCAGGTCGATACCAAGGTCACGCGTGACGCGGTCATCAAGGACATGGTCCGCTGCGGCTACATCAAGTCGGCGGACACGGTCGATCGCTTCGGCAATCCGTCGGCGCTCAACCCGGATCTCGATCCCGAGATCGTGGGGCCCACGGGTATTTTCACGCAGGCCGAGTACACCGCGGACGCCGAGTTCCGCAAGACCGCGGCCGTGATGAAGATGGTGATGAACGGCTACGCCGGCGCGGGCACGATCACGATGGGCGGCTACGACTACCATGGTCAGGGACGGGCGACCGGCGAAACGCGCGACATCCGCGCCGGGCGTTGCATCGGCGCGTGTCTTGAATACGCGGCACGCCTCGGCGTTCCCGCGATGATTTACGTGTTCAGCGACGGTTCGTTGTCCGCCAACGGCGTGATCGACACCAGTGTCGATGGTCGTGGCAAGTTCGACTGGGCGAGCGACAATCAGCAGACGGCGGCCTCGTTCTTCCTCGTATACAGCCCCATCGGCCGGCCCGCGCTCTTCTCGGGCGATGCCGTGCCGCCGGCACGCCACCAGCAGATCGGGTACTTCAGGGCGAGCGGCGACGTGGAAACGGCCTCGAGTCCGGCGGCCAACAACGTCAACCTTCTGGTGGAGACGGTCATCCTCAATTACATGGCGCTCCACGGGGAACAGGGACAATTCGCCAGCCTGTTCCCGACGCACGGTCTCGGCAGCGTAACGCTGCGGGACAGCCTGACGGGGTTCAACCCGGTCGTGAACGGCACGATCTGACCTGACCGCCTGAATTTCGTGTAGCTTACGGTTCGCCCATGTCGACGCGCGTTCGGGTCGGCGCGGCGCGGGCGGTCCCGCTTCCCATTCAGGCTTCGGTGATGCCCGAGGACGGTCTTGCCCAGTTGCTGCGCTGTCCACGCTGCGTGGATGCAGCGCTCAGCTTGCAGCGCGACTGCTGGGTCTGCGCCGGCTGTGGCACCCAATTTCCAACGATCGATGGCTTGCCCTGGTTGTTTGTCGAGCCTCAGGCGACGCTCGCCGAATGGCGCGGCCGCCTGCATCGTCTGCTGCTCGAGCTCGAGAATGATGCCGGGCTGGTGCGCACCGAGCTTGGCCGCGCGGACCTGCGGGCGCTGACCCGATCGCGGCTCAAACTGCTGGCCAGCGCGTATTCCGACCATGCGCGGCGCCTGCAGGCCCTGCTTGCACCGCTCGATCTGGGACGCCAGCAGGAGCGATTGGAAACACATCTCGCATTGCGCACACGGCTGCCCGCGAGCCAGGACCTGACGTCCTACTACGTCAACCTGCATCGTGACTGGGTCTGGGGCGCCGAAGAGAACGAGGCGTCGTTCAGCCTCGTTCGTGATCTGCTCGACGGCCACGCGGCCGGGCGCACGCTGGTATTGGGGGCGGGCGCGGGCCGGCTCGCCTACGACTTTCACATGCGTTGCGCGCCACGGCTTACGGTGGGTCTCGATATCAACCCGCTGCTCTTGCTCTGCGCGAACCGCATCGTACGCGGTGAGACGGTCTCGCTGTATGAATTCGCGATCGCGCCGCGACGCCTAGAGGATCACGCGATCCTGCGCCAGCTCGCCGCCGAGCGGCCGATCGGCGGCAATTTTCAGCTGGTGTTCGCCGATGCGATGCATGCGCCGTTCGCGCCGGAGAGCTTCGATACACTGATCACGCCGTGGTTCATCGACATCGTCGCGGCGGATCTGGCAGAACTTGCGCCGCGGATCAATCGGCTGCTGCGTGACGGCGGGCGCTGGCTGAATTTCGGCTCGCTGAGCTTCAGCCACCGGGCGGCTGCGCTCTGCTACACCCTCGAAGAGACGCTCGAGATTCTTGAACAGCAGGGATTCGAGCGTGGCATTGAGCGGGAGGCGACGTTGCCCTACATGCGTTCGCCGGCGAGCCGACACGGCCGCCTCGAATCCGTGGTGGCATTCTCGGCCCTTAAGAGAACGGTGGCCGAGCCACCCGCCGAGCGTCGAGTGCTGCCCGAGTGGCTGATCGATCTCAGCCGTCCCGTACCACTCTCGCGTGAATTCGAGATGACTGCGGTGGCGACTCGCATCCAGGCATTCCTGATGTCGCTGATCGACGGGCAGCGATCCGCGCAGGACATCGCGCAGCTGCTCGCCGCGCAGAAGCTGATGACACCGGAAGACGCCGGACCCGCGGTGCGCGCGTTTCTGATTCGCATGTACGAGGACAGCTGCTGAGAAGTGCCGGACACGGCGTATTGGTCATTCGTACTGCAATCCGATTCGATTGACCAATACGCCGTGTCCGGCACCTGCTTTGTGTCGCCATTGAGCGACGGTCGGACTGTGCACGTGGTCGCGTATTATGTTTTGCCCGCGTGTAAGCTTGGTTTCTCGATGTTTTCGTGATGACTCACGGATCTGTCAGCGTGGAGAGAGCAACGCCGTCTGCCCTGCGGAACGCAGATCGGGTGCGAAGCGCCCGGCACGCGGCATTCCTTGTCTTGCTCTTGGTGGGCGTTGCTCCGATCAGCGCCGACTCACGCCTGCAGGGTCAGGCCGCGCCCGACTTCGTACTCAAGGGAATGAACGGTGAAAACCTGCGCCTGTCGGAGTTCCTGGGCGAGGTCGTGATGCTGAATTTCTGGGCCACGTGGTGCGGCTCGTGCCGACAGGAAATGCCCGAGCTCGAGCGGCTCTACGAAACCTATCACAGTGCCGGCTTCGTGCTCATCGGCGTCAACGTCGACGACGACGCCGAGCGTGCCGTGAAGTTCGTGCGCGCGCTCGCGGTCGATTATCCGATCCTGCTCGATCCGCGGAAGTCGGTGGCGCCGCTCTACCGGCTGGGCGAACTGCCGATGAGCGTGTTGATCGACCGGGCCGGCGTGGTGCGCTTCGTGCACGCCGACTATCAGGCCGGCAAGGAACAGCCGTATCTCGCTGAGATCAAGGCCCTGCTTAACGAATGAGGTGTGAAACATGAATCGTCGTGGCGCGTGGTTGACGGGCTTGAGCGCAGTGCTGATCGCGGCGCTTGGCGTCACCACATCTCGTGCCCAGGATCCCGGGACCGAGCCCGTCGCCGCTGGCGCCGGCGAGCCGGCGGCGACGAATGGTGAGTTCCAGAGCCTCGACCAGGAAGTGCAGGCGCTCAAGAAGGAAGTGGTCGAGCTCAACAAGGATTTGTTCGTGCTCGAAGAAGAGCTGCTGTTCCCGGCCAACACGCAGGTGGCGGTGTTCGTATCGCTCGATGTGGGCAGCTTCTTCGCGGTCGACTCCGTAACGCTCAAGATTGATAACAAGGAAGTCGCGAACTATCTGTACACCGCACGCGAAGCGGAGGCGCTCATACGCGGTGGCGTGCATCGCATGTACCTCGGCAATCTCAAGGTCGGTCAGCATGAGCTGGTGGCCTTCTTCACCGGCCAGGGGCCGCACGAGCGCGATTACAAGCGCGGCGCGACGCTGAATTTCGAGAAGGGCATCGGGGCCAAGTACCTCGAGCTGCAGATCAGCGACCGCGTGCGCAAGCAGCAGCCCGAATTCGTCGTCAAGGAGTGGGAGTAAAGGCTTGACCGCACCGCGCGCAACACGCCTGACGCTGCTCGCCGGGCTGCTCGCCTGTGGCGCGCTCGCGGCTGCGGAGCCGAAGACCGGCACGTTGTCCCCCACGACCGTACGCGATCTGTACTACGGCGACGTACTCTTCTATTTCTATCAGGACGACTACTTCAACGCACTCACCCGGCTGCGCGCTGCACAGGTCAAGAATCGCGTCGCGCACCACGCCGAGGATGCGGAGCTGCTGCTCGGCGGCCTGTATCTGTCGTACGGCCAGCACCTCGAGGCCGGCGCGATCTTCGAGCGCCTGCTGAAGGCCGATGCGCCCCTTTCGGTGCGCAACCGCGCGTGGTTCTATCTCGGCAAGGTGTGGTATCAGCGCGGCTACTCGGCGCAGGCGGAAAGCGCCCTGCGCAAGGTCGAGGGCGAACTGCCGCCGCGGCTCGAGGCCGAGAAGCGCAATCTGCTGGCGCAGGTGCTGATTCAGCAGGGCCGGTTTGACGACGCCATCGCCCTGCTGAACGGCTGGCGTGGCCCGCCGGACTGGACCGCGTACGCGCAATTCAATCTGGGCGTTGCGCTGGTTCGCAAGGGCCGGCTCGGCGATGCCAGCACGATGCTGGATGCGGTGGGCCGTCTCGAGTCGTCTGACGAAGAATTGCTGGCGCTCCGCGACAAGGCCAACCTGGCGCTTGGCTACGCACATCTTCAAGCCGAGCAGCCCGCCTTCGCCAAACCGATTCTGCAGCGCGTGCGCCTGCAAGGCCCGCAATCCAACAAGGCACTGCTGGGCGTGGGCTGGGCGGAGTCCTCCGAAGAGCGCTATCGCGATGCGCTGGTGCCGTGGATGGAGCTGCATGGCCGTAACCTGCTGGACGCCGCCGTGCAGGAATCGTATCTCGCCGTACCCTACGCATTCGCAAAACTCGAGGCCAACTCGCAGGCCGCCGAGTACTACACCACGGCGATCCGCTCGTATGCGGATGAGACGGCGCGCATCGATGAATCGATCGCGGCCATCAAGAGCGGGCGCCTGCTCGAATCGCTCGCCACCCATGACCGCGAGGGTCGCTACGGCTGGTTCTGGCAGCTCGAGAACCTGCCCCAGGCGCCGGAGTCGCGCTATCTCTATCACCTCCTCGCCGGGCATGAGTTCCAGGAAGGCTTGAAGAACTATCGCGATCTCGACTTCATGGCGCGCAATCTCGACGAGTGGAACCGCAGCCTCGGAGCGTTCGGCGACATGATCGACACGCGTCGGACTGCGTACGATCAGCGCCTGCCGAAGATCGACGCCAGTCTGGCGCGCGAAGATCCCGAGGCGTTGGCGCAGACGCGTGTGGAGCTCGAGTCGCGGCTGAACGCCGCGGAGCGGGCGGGCGATTTCGTCGCGCTGGGCACCGCGCGTGAGCAGGAAATGTGGGCGACGATCCAGGCACTGGACGATTCGCTCGCGGCACAGCCGGATGACCGGTCGCTCGATCCGATGCGCGACAAGGTGCGTCTCCTGCGGGGCGTGCTCTACTGGCAGATGAATGAGGGTTACAAGGCGCGCATCTGGACGACGCGACGCAGCCTCAAGGAGCTCGACGTGGCGCTGAAGCAGATGGAGAAGCGCTGGCTCCTGGTGCAGCAAGCCCGGCGCAACATGCCGAGTGACACCGAAGCATTCGCCGGTCGCGTAGCGGCCCTCAGGCCGCGGATCGAAGCGCTCGGGGTGCGACTGGTCGCGGCCGGACACGCGCAGGGTGAATACCTCGCCTCAATCGCCGTGAACGAGCTCGAGACGCAGAAAGAGCGGCTGGCGAGCTACCAGCTGCAGGCGCGATTTGCGCTCGCCACGATCTACGATCGCGCCGCCAACGCGGGAGGCGCGCAGTGACAGCGCTCCGCTTCCTGCCCGTCGTTGCATGCGCTGCGCTGCTGGCGCCGCCGGCGTGGGCTGCCAAGGCCAAACCGCAACCCACGATCAAGGATCTCGAGGGCCGGCAGGTGGAGGTGCGAACGGACAAACCGGTCGACGCGGGCTCGTCGAAGGCGATGGAGAACTATCGCGAGTTTCTCGATCTCAACGCGGGCGATCCGGCGTTGCGCGCCGAGGCGATGCGGCGCCTGGGCGACCTGAACCTCGAGGCGGGCGAGATCGAACGCACCGAGCGCGAACAGGCGATCACCGAGAGCATGCAATCCGCGGAGGCGATCAAGCTCTACACGATGCTGCTCGAGTCCTATCCCGACTACAAGCAGAGCGACGCCGTTCTTTATCAACTGGCGCGCGCGTACGAGAGCAACGGCCAATCCACTGAAGCACTCGCGGCGCTCGATCGACTGGTGGGCCGGTTCGGCTCGAGCCGCCTGATCGACGAAGCGCAGTTCCGTCGCGGTGAGATCCTGTTCAGCGACAAGCGCTACGCCGAGGCCGAGCGAGCGTATGCCGAAGTGATCCGGCGCGGTTCCGAGTCCACGTTCTACGAGCAGAGCCTGTACAAGCACGGCTGGTCGATGTTCAAGCTCGGACGCAACGACGAGTGCCTGGCGTCGTTCGCACGGCTGCTCGACCGCAAGCTCATCGACCCGCAGGATTCCGACAGGATCGTTGACGTGCAGTCGTTGTCACGTCCCGAGCGCGAACTGCTGGACGACACCTTCCGCGTGGCGAGCATCACGTTCTCGTACGAAGAAGGCACCCAGTCCATCGATGGATTCGTGGCCCGCCGTGGCAATCCGCCATATGCCTACCTGCTCTACTCGGCGCTGGGCGATCTCTACATCACCAAGGAGCGCTTCCAGGACGCGGCGCAGACCTACGAGGCGTTCGTCAAGCGCGATCCGCTCGATGCCAACGCGCCACTGTTGCAGGTTCGCGCGATCGAGGCGTACCGCAAGGGTGGGTTCTCGTCTCTGGTGCTGAGCGGCAAGCAGGATTTCGTCGAACGCTATGGATTTGGCAGCGCTTTCTGGGCAGGGCGCGAACGCTCGCAGTTCCCGGCGGTGGTGACCGAGATCAAATCCAGCGTGAAGGAGCTCGCGCAGCACTACCACTCGCAGGCGCAGAAGAGCAAGAAGCAGTCCGACTACATGATGGCGGCACGCTGGTATCGCCACTATCTCGACTGGTTCCCGAATGAGCCGGAGTCGGCCGATACCAACTTCCTGCTGGCTGAAGCCCTGTTCGAGAGCAAGCAGTTCAGGGACGCGACCGCCGAGTACGAACGCACGGCTTACGCCTATCCGTTCCACGCGAAGTCGGCCGAAGCGGGTTACGCGGCGCTGCTGTCGTACGAGCAGCACGAGAAAATGCTGGTCGATTCTGCGCAGGCGGCTGAGAAAATCGCCTGGCACGCGCAAGGCGTCGAAAGCGGGCTCAAGTTTGCGACCACTTATCCATCGCACAAGGAAGCTCCCGCGGTTCTGACGCGCACCGCAAAGGAACTATTCGAGATCAAGGACTTCGACCGCGCCGTCGCCACGGCTCAACAGGTGCTTGCGCTGCAGCCGCCCGTGGATGCCGTCAAACAGCGCACTGCGCTCACCGTCATCGCGCACGCGCGCTTCGATCAGGGGTTCTACGCGGAGGCCGAGGCGGCGTATCTGCGCCTGCGCACGGTGGTGCCCGCAGACGACAAGGAGCAGAAGGAAATCACGGAGAAGCTGGCCGCCTCGGTATACAAGCAGGCAGAGCAGAAACAGGCTGCTGGCAATGCCGTGGGCGCTGTCGATGACTTCCTGCGCGTCGCGCTGGTCGCGCCGACGGCGAGCATCCGCAAGAACGCCGAGTACGATGCCGCTGCGGCGCTCGTCAGTTTGAAGGCCTGGCCGCGGGCGATCGAAGTGCTCGAGGGCTTCCGTCGCAATCATCCGCAGGACCCGCTGACTGTCGAGGCGACCCGCAGTCTTGCCGTGGCCTACACGGAGACCGGGCAGGGCGCACGGGCCGCGGGCGAGTTCGAGCGCATTGCAGATACGCCGACGGAAACGCCTGAATTGCGGCGCGAAGCATTGTGGCGTTCAGCCGAGCTCTACCAGAAGGCCGGCGATCGCAGCGGCGCGGTGCGCAGCTACACGAAGTTCGTCGACCGTTTCTCGGCGCCGCTCGATCCCGCCATCGAGGCGCGTCATCGACTGGCTGACATCGCTGCTGGCGGCAACGACTTCCAGGAGCGCGACCGCTGGTTGCAGGACATCATCGACGCCGATCGCGCCGCCGGCGCAGCGCGCACGGAGCGCAGCAAGTATCTCGCGGCCAAGGCATCCCTCAAGTTCGCCGAACCCACCAGCGTGGCGTTCAACGCGATACGCCTGACCGCTCCGCTGAAGAAGTCGCTGTCGCTCAAGAAGGAATCCATGGAGCGCTCGCTCGATGCGTATGGCCGCGCGGCGCAGTACGGCGTGGCCGAGGTGACCACTGCCGCCACCTATTCGATGGCCGAGCTGTATCGATCGCTGGCCAAGGACCTCTTGGAGTCCGAGCGGCCGGCCAACCTCGGCGCGGACGAGCTCGAGCAGTACGACATCCTGCTCGAGGAACAGGCATTCCCCTTCGAGGAGAAGTCGATCGAGATCCACGAGGCGAATGTCGCGCGGGCGCGCGAAGGCGTGTACGACGAGTGGGTGCAGAAGAGTTTCGAAGCGCTGGCAAAACTCAAGCCGGCGCGCTATGCCAAGGCGGAGATCGGTGCGGAATTCGTCCGTGAAATGCGCTGACGCACTGGCGTGCGTGCTGGCGGTGCTGATCGCCGGGTGCTCGAGCGCCCCGCCGGCTCCTGCGCCCGTGGAAGCGACGGAGCAGTCGGCGACCGCGGTTGCGCCTGCCGAGCCAGTGGTGCCGGAACGTGCCGCGCAGGAGTTTGCACAGGCACTCGCCCTGCTAGAAGCCGGCCGCCTGACCGATGCCGAGCTCGAGCTCAAGCAACTCGCGCTCGCTTACCCGGAGTTTCCCGGTCCCGCTCTCAATCTCGGCCTGTTGTACGAGCGGTCCGCAAGGCTGCCGGAGGCCGAGCAGGCGCTCCAGGAAGCATTGAAGCGCGGGATGCCGAGTGCGCTTGCCTTCACTCAGCTCGGCGTCGTCTACCGCAAGCTGGGGCGCTTCAAGGAGGCCGAAGCGGCTTACCTCGACGCGCTCAAGATCGACTCCAGCTATGCGCCGGCGCACCTCAACCTCGGCGTCCTGTGCGATCTGTACCTGCAACAGCCGCAGCGTGCACTCGAAGCATTCGAGCGCTACATGGAATTGTCGGGAAACAGCGACAAGCGTGTTGCGACCTGGATCGCGGAACTCAAGGGTCGCCTCGGCTCCAATCCCCAGCCGCAGCCACAGACGGCCGAGGCCGCGCCATGACCCGGATTTCCACAGTGATTGCCGTGAGCCTCGCTATCGTCACGCTGCCGTGCCTGGCGCAGGATGAGCCGCCGGCGAGCTCCACGGACCGCGATGCGATCGCGCCGCAAGTGGAAACGACACCGCCGGCATCTGCGACCGAGGACGAAACACCGGCCGAACCCACTGCGCGCACCGGGCGTTTCCGGACCATGGATCGCCTCGAGCTCGACCGCACGGCGATCACGGGAAACCGCGAACTGCCCAAAGTGCTCTACATCGTGCCGTGGAAGAGGGCGGACATGGGCGATCTCGTCGGACGCCCGGCCAACAGCCTGATCGACGAGGTGCTGGCGCCCGTCGATCGTGAAGTCTTTCGCCGGCAGACCGAATATTTCGCCACAGTGAATGCGGATGCGACCGAGAGTCGTTCGCCCGAGCCGGCTCCCTGACGGCAGGGGCGCGGGCGCTGCGACAGTAACACCGGATCAGACGAATCAGTACGAGGAGAGACGGTATGGAGCTTTTCAACACAATCATCCGCTTCTTTCAGGAGGGCGGAATCTTCATGTGGTTCATCGCCATCGTGTTTGCGTTCGGCATCGCGATCGCGCTTGAACGTTACATCTATCTCACGCTGCAGGCGATGCGCAATCGCGAGCTCTGGAGTGAAATCGTGCCGCACCTGCAGTCAGGCAACTTCAAACAGGCGGTGCAGCTCACTGCGAGGTCGCCATCCTTCATTGGCACGATCCTCAACTACGGGCTGGCGCGAATCCAGTCCGCCCGGCGCCGCGACGATATCGAAAAGGCGATGGAGGAGAGCTTGATGGAAGTGGTGCCGAAGCTGGAAAAGCGCACGCCTTATCTCGCGAGCTTCGCCAACATCGCGACGCTGCTCGGGCTGCTCGGCACCATCATCGGTCTGATCCAGGCGTTCCAGGCGATTGGCGCCGCCAATCCGGCGGAGAAGGCTGACCTGCTGTCCGCCTCGATCTCGATCGCCATGAACACCACGGCGTTCGGTCTCATCGTCGCGATTCCGCTGCTGCTGCTGCACTCGGTGATCCAGTCGAAGACGACCGAGTTGATCGACAGCCTCGAAATGGCCTCAGTGAAATTCCTGAACTCGATCACTGAACGTCAGTCCGACCGTACATCCGCCGCGACGGCTTAAGCGCCATGATCCGCGCAATCGCCCGCCGCCACCGCCGCCGGGAGGAGGCCGAGATGAATATCACGGCCTTCATGAACCTGATGGTCGTCCTGGTGCCCTTCCTGCTGATCTCGGCCGTATTTTCGCGCCTGACGATCCTGCAGTTGAACCTGCCTTCGGGTTCGACGATCAACGAGCCGCAACAGGTGCTGCAACTCGAGGTTATCGTCCGCAAGAACGCGATCCAGGTGGCCGACCGCGGCACCGGCCTTCTCAAGGCGCTGCCGAACACGCCGCAGGGATACGACTTTGCGGGACTGAGCGACTTCATGCAGGAGATCAAGGCGAAGTTTCCGGAAAAGACGGATGCGACCGTGCTTCTCGAGCCCGACACGGCGTATGACACTGTGGTCCAGGTGATGGACGCGGTGCGCGCATTCACAGTCAAACAGGGAACGAAGTCGGCGCAGGCGGAACTCTTTCCCGACATTTCGATCGGAGACGCGCCGGTATGAGCACGGCCTCCGCCCGATCCAAGCGCATGCAGCGCCATCACAAGCGTGCCCGGCCCGCTTCGCTGCATCTCGTGTCGTTGATGGACATTTTCACGATCCTGGTGTTCTTCCTGCTGGTGAACCAGACAGAGGTGCAGTCGCTCGACATCCCGGACACCGTCAAGTTGCCGGAGTCGATGGCCACTGAGCGGCCGAGCGAAACGGTCGTCGTCATGGTCACGCCCGGCGAAATCCTCGTCCAGGGCACGCCGGTCGCGCGCACGTCGGAGGTCGATGCGCAGGACGCGCTGATCATTGGGACCTTGCGCACCGCCCTCAAGCAACAGACCGACCGGATTCTGCGCACGCAGGCGGCCGCGGACATCGTCAATCGCGAGATCACGATTCTCGGCGACAAGAGCGTGCCATACCGGGTGCTGAAGAAAGTCATGGCGACCTGCACCGACGCCGATTACGGCAAGCTCTCGCTGGCCGTGATCCAGAAGGACGAGGCGCTGAAAATGGCCTCGACGAGCTGAGCGTGCTGCGGCCGTATTACCGC
>DATBVX010000024.1:0-2432 GCA_036515135.1 Steroidobacteraceae bacterium | reverse complement strand
TGGCCGCCAGGCGACATTGCGGCAAGCCGCCTGAAATCGCGAGACGGATCGGCCCCGCAGCCCGACGCCGTGCGGAATTCGTCGGTATCCTGCCCGGCCAGGAATTGGCCGTTTTCCGCGTGTTGCAATTTCACATGTCAGCGTTGTAGTCTTTATCCGCGTCGCCTTTACCCGGGGAAGCCTTGTGATCGATGCGAACAAGAGAAAACTGAGTTTGGCCGCAATGTTCGCGCCCGCGGTATTTGTGCTTCCAGCAACCCTCCACGCACAGCACAAAGCCCGCGTGCCACGCGTCGGGTATCTCACGGCTAGCCATGCGATGGACGACGATCAGCTCGCGCTCTTTTTTTTGCGGGAACTCGAGGACCTCGGGTACGTACAGGGGCGGAACATCCTCTTCGAGAAGCGCGCTGCGCGCGGCCGTCTCGAACTGCTTCCCGGTCTCGCTGCGGAGCTCGTAAAAGCAAACGTGGACATAATCGTCGCGCCGCCGCTGGTAGCCGCGCTTGCGGCGGTCAAAGCGACGCGCACCATTCCAGTCGTATTCATGATGGTCGCCGATCCTGTCGGCGCCGGACTCGCGACGAGTTTGTCGCGACCCGGCGGCAACGCAACCGGGATATCCAATCAGTCGGGAGATGTTGCGGGGAAGATGATCGAGCTGCTCAGCGAATCCGCGCCCACCGCGAGACGCCTGGCCGTGATGACCCGAACCGGCAATTCATTGCACGACGCCCAATGGGTCTACGCCGTGACTGCTGCGGCGCGGCTGAAACTCACAGTGCAGCGGATCCGGGTCAGCGGCTATGACGGCGTCGATGGCGCGCTGCGTGAAGTCAAAGACCTGCGTTTCGATGGGCTGGTGCTGCTGTCCGACGCGGTCTTCATCAGTCGCCGCGAGGACATCGTTCGCGCCGTGAATGCTATGCGCCTGCCCGCCATCTATGGATTTTCCGAATTCACCGATGCAGGCGGCCTGATGAGCTACGGCGTGAACCTCGCGGATCAGTTCAGGCGTGCTGCGCATTACGTCGACCGCATCCTGAAAGGAGCCGCCGCCGGCGACCTTCCCATCGAGCAGCCGTCGGCATTCGAATTCTCGATCAACGCGAAGACGGCGGTGAGCATCGGGCTCGCTCTTCCACGCGAACTGCGGTTGCGCGCGGACCGCTTGATCGAATGAGCGCTGCACGCACGCTGTATCGGAAATACACGGTCCTGATCGGCGGGTTCGTCATCGGCGCTCTATTTCTCGCCGGACTCGTTCAAGCGTATTTCTCGTACCGCGACAGCCGCGCCGCGGTGTCCGCTCTCACGCAGGAAAAAGCGCTCGTCGCGGCCACGCGCATCGACGATTACGTCAAAGGCATCGTCGAGCAGATCGCTTGGGTGACGCTGCCCATGCGCGACCTGGGCGAGCAGGCGTTGTTACAACGTCGCTTCGAATACCGCAATCTATTGAAGCAAGTCCCGGCAGTCACGGATATCCGGCAGCTCGACCGGCTCGGCGGCGAGGAACTCCTCGTCTCACGCACTGAGCTCGACGTGATCGCATCGGGAACCGATTACTCCAACGACGCGGGCTTTGTCGCAGCCCGCGCAGGGGCGCTTCACTTCAGTCCCGTTTATTTTCGCAAGGGGACGGAGCCTTATACCCGCGTCGCGGTACCCGCGCGCCGGGGTGCGGAAACGGTCGCGTTGGCCGACATCAACTTGAAGTTCGTGTGGGAGAGTGTGTCGCGCATCGAAGTCGGGCGCACGGGGTACGCCTATGTTACCGACAGCACCGGCCGGCTGATTGCCCATCCTGATCTCAAGCTCGTGTTGCAGAACAGCGATTTCTCCCGGCTTGCGCAGATCCGCGCGAAGAACGGCGCGGTGCTCGCGCAGAGTCACGCCGGGACGAACGTGATCGCAGCATCCGCGCCGATGGGGGTGCCCGGCTGGACGGTGGTCGTTGAGCAGCCGATTGCGGAGGCGTACGGGCCGGTCTACGCGAGCCTGACTCGTCTTGGCGTCATTGCAGCGCTGGCGCTCGTCCTGGCTTCGCTGGGCGCGCTCGTGATCGCGAGGAGAATCGCTGCCCCGGTGAAGGCCCTTGAAACCGGGGCCATGCGGCTGGCCGCCGGCCAGCTCGATTATCGGGTGCGCGTCGAGACCGGAGACGAATTCGAGATGCTTGCGTCTCAATTCAATGCCATGGCCGGGAGCCTCAGTCAGTCGCATGAAGAGCTGGAGCAAAAAATCGAGGGGCGCACCCGGGACCTCGCGCTCGCCAACCAGGCAAAATCGCGCTTTCTGGCTGCCGCGAGCCACGACCTGCGCCAGCCGATGCACGCGCTTGGGCTCTTCGTCGCACAACTGCGCGGCAAACCGCTGCTGGCCGAGCAACGCAGACTGGTCGAGCGCATCGATGATTCCGTGTCGGCGAT
>DATBVX010000023.1:0-2701 GCA_036515135.1 Steroidobacteraceae bacterium | reverse complement strand
CGACGAGGTCGTGCTTGCGCCGCCGCGCACCGTTCTGAAAACCTCGAGCGGCAAGATCCGACGCGCGGCCTGCCGTGACGCGTACGAGCGCGGAAGGCTGGGCGCGACGGCTCGCGCGCCGTGGCTTCAGTTGACGAGACTGGCGTACCGCGCGTTCGTCACGCGATCGGCCCATGCGACACGGCGCTTCATCGGCACTGCCTGGGGAGTGCGAGCGTTGGTGGTCGGTATGTGCCTCGCACCTTTGTACTGGCTCTCGGTCGTACTCACACCACGCCTCACACGGCGCCGCCGTGTCGGTGCCGCGTTCGTGCGATTGGCGCTGCGGCTATGCGGCGTATCGCTGCGAATTCGAAAGTCAACACACGCCGCGCGCGGACCACAGGTGTTCGTTACGAATCATGCGAGCTATCTGGACGGATTGCTGCTCATGGCGGCGTTGCCACCCGATGTCGCATTCGTTGCGAAACGAGAGTTCGTCGCGTCGTTTGCGATCGGCCGCCTGCTCGAGCGCCTGGGGTGCGTGTTTGTCGAGCGCTCCGACATACACGAGGCCGCCACCGGTGCGCGCGAGATGCAAGCGCGCCTGAACGCGGGCGAGTCGCTGGTGGTATTTGCGGAGGGCACATTTCGGCGCGATCCGGGTCTCCTTCCGTTCCACATGGGCGCATTCTCGGCAGCGACTGCGGCCGCTGCGGCCGTCGTCCCGGTAGCCATTTGCGGCACACGCAGCATGCTCCCCGACGGCGCAGTGCTGCCGCGCCCCACAGCGATCGAGGTCATCATGGGTGAGCCACTCTCGCCCGAGGACGCGAGTTGGCGTACGGCAGTCAAGCTCAGACTATGCGCCCGCCAACACATTCTCGGCCAGGTGCACGAGCCGGATCTCGAACAGAGCCCCGCGCGGGCGATGGCATGATCGATCGATGCCTCGATGGGCAAGGGAGGGGCCAGATCGTGCTCCGCGCCGGCATCCACAACCCGCGCGCTCCCATGCGGCAGAACGCAGTGGTACCGTACAAACTCTTGTAGAACGCGAGATCGCTTCCATGACCACACATCCCGGACGCTCACTGAACGAAGAACCGGTCAACCGGCTGATGACCGAGCCAGTGCTCTCCGTCGAGATCGACGACCGGCCGAGTGAAGTGTTTCGCCTGCTAACGCAGTACAAGGTGCATCACCTGCCGGTCGTGCGCGACGGCTGCCTCGTCGGCATGATCAGTTCAGCCGACCTGATGAAGATCGATTTTCTGGTGCCGCGTACGCCGCAGCTGCGCCACGAGTACCTCGATTCGCGCTTCAAGATCGAGAGCTTCATGCATGCCCCGGTCGTGACCACGGGCCCCGCGACATCGGTTGAGGAGGCGGCGCGACTGATGGTCCGTCACGGCGTCCATGCATTGCCCATCGTAGGTGCACATGATCGCCTGCTGGGAATCATCACGACGACCGACATCATGAGCGCCGGTCTGCACTCGGTGCTTGGGCCCGCGCGCGCCGCTAGTGCGGGCGCGCCGCAGGCCGGCGGTCGAATCGCGTCGGATGAGATCTCGAGGATGGCTCGCGATTGCGAGCGCCTCAGTGAGCAGGTGAAGCAGCTCGAGCGCATTCGAGTCGCCGCCGAACGCTACCTCGGCGGCGGCCAGGACGAACGCCTGCACGCCGAGCTGACGCTCGCGCTACGGGCGGCAGAGCGCCCGCACAACGACACCACGACCGACTGACTGGACCTTCACCACTTTCCAAAAGGGGCACACCATGGCCGCACTTCGCTCACTGCCACCCGGAGCGAGTCTCCTCGATGTCTTCAAAGCGTTTCCGGAGACGTCCAAGCCGCTCATCGAGTTTCATGAAGTGTTGTTGCGCGGTCCGTCGCCGTTCAGCGAAATGGAGCGGGAGCTGATCGCCGCCTTCGTGTCTCGTCTCAATCACTGCGCCTATTGCCATGGAGTGCACACGGCGACAGCGGAACTGCTCGGTGCAGCGCCTGGGCTCGCTACACTTCTCGCCGATGGCATCGAGCTTGCCGACGCGCCCGAACCGCTCAGGCCCGTGCTTCAGTACGCGCGCAAGCTGACCCGGGGACCGAGCAGCATCACACAAGCAGATGCCGACGCAATTCTAGCCGCCGGCTGGAATGAGACGGCGATTTACCACACCGTAGCCGTCACCGCGCTATTTAATTGCATGAATCGGCTCGTTGAAGGGCTCGGGATCAAGCTCAATCCAGCCTACGTCCAGGGCGCAGCGCAACGTCTGGCCGACCGCGGCTATCTGCCATTGCTTTCAATGATGCGCGCCTGAACTGGTGGATCATCATGGCTCGACAGCTGATCGATCGGCTGCCGCATGCATTACTTACATTGCGCGAACTGGATGTCGTGGCGCCGGTTCAGATTGAACGTCATCACCGCGAGCTCGGGCGGAGATAGGTCGCGGTTGCGCTCCGGTGGTGCGTGAGTCAACAATGAATTCAAGAGAACATCGCTCGATACCGGTAATCGAGGCCAGTTTGCGTTGGGGTAGAGCATGCCGTCCGTGGATGGTTCGTATGACCTCGTTGACCGCGCCAGCCGCATGCGACTGGGTGATCCACTCGATCCGGCCACGCAACTCGGTCCGCCGGCAATGGGCCACGTGTGTAACTGTCGGATCATGCTCGGCGCAGGAGTGACCCGCGCCTCGATCGTGGGCTCGC
>DATBVX010000022.1:0-4495 GCA_036515135.1 Steroidobacteraceae bacterium | reverse complement strand
GCGCCGAATTAGTCCGCCGGCCGCGCCCACAAAACTGTCTCAAGAGAACCAAGGGAAACTCCATGACTAAGCGATCGCTCCTCGTCGTGGTCGGTCTGCTCTCACTCGTCGGATGTGCGGCTCCCACCCCGCCCGATTACGCCGCTCAGCATCAGCCCGCTATCGATGCCTTTATGGCGGGGTGGAACGATGGAAATATCGACGGGCTCGACGCGGCGGTGGCGGCGAGTTTCCAGCGGCGCTCGCCGGGGGGCCTCAACAGCGATGGCCTCGCCGCATTCAAGAAAGTCGTGACCGACTTCCGGACAAGCTGGCCCGATGCGAATGTGGTCCTCGACGAGAGCCACTTCATGAAGGATCTATCGTTTCATCTGTGGACCTTCACCGGCACGAATACCGGGCCAGGAGTGATGCCTCCCACCGGGAAGAGCACGAAGGTGTCAGGCTCCACGCTCATTCGTTACCAGGACGGCAAGATCGTCGAGGAATTGGTGTACTTCGACGCGCTGGATTGGCGGACACAGATGGGGTTCACGCTGACGCCGCCCGCGAGCGGTGAGGCACCGGCGGCGCAGTAGTCCCATCAGGCTCGGTGGACCCGGCGGGGTAGGGTGACTCGGGCGGTCGGGTAGCGTGCCGTTGACTATAGAGACAGATGCCGTCGGAAATTAGCGAATCGCGCCCCCGCTACCCAAACTCGATGCGCTGGTGCTGGCACCACTCGGTATAGGCGATGGAGGTGAGCTCGCTGCCATTGTCCAGCCGCGCCGGCATGCATGGGAGGCGAATTGGGGGACGTCACTGCCTTGCTCGAGCGGGCGCATCAGGGCGATGCGCAGGCGCGCAATGAGCTGTTCGAGTGTGTTTACGTCGAGCTCAATCGTTTGGCTCGCCAGAAGCTCGCACGGGAATCGCCGCTCACTCACTTGAATGCGGCGAGCCTGGTGCACGAGGCCTACCTGCGTTTGGTGGGTCAAACGGAAGTTCCCGGCGAGAATCGGCGCATGTTCTTTGCGTATGCTGCCGGCGTCATGCGCAGCGTAATCGTCGATTACGTCCGCAAACGCGGAGCACAGAAGCGCGGTAGAGCCGAGGTCCACGTCACCCTCACAACCAACGACGCGGAAGTGGACGCTCCCGCCCCGGATGTCGAGGCGTTGGATGCGGCACTTCAGCGACTGTCGCAGATCGACAGTCGGGCGCACCAGATCGTAGAGCTGCGATATTTCGGCGGCTTGTCGGTAGAGGAAATTTCGAACGTTCTGGACGTCTCGGTCGCTACGATAAAGCGCGACTGGCAAAAGGCGCGTGCATTTCTCTACAAGCTCCTGCAGCCCGGCCCCGGGTAGCGATTGGCGCCGAATCCAGCGGTTTCAAGAGATTCTGGCTATCCGGCCATCGCCGGTATGACAATGTCCCTGCCGTAGCAAGACGGCGCTTGGGCGGGTCCCAAGCGAGGGATACCCCATCTTGGACGTCGCACAGCCATCGGCGGAAGTCTGGCGCGAAGCGCTCGCCCTCTTTGAGCGCCTGCTCGCACTCGAGTCACAGAATCGGCATCAGGAGTTGGCAGGGCTGGCCAGGTCGCGGCCCGACTTGTATCCGCACGTCCTCACGCTGCTCGGCGCGGATCGCTCTGCGGAAGCGCGCGGCTTTCTTGCAGGCGGCGCGGTCACGGACGCTGGCATCACGCCTGCTGTTCTTGCGACTACTCTCGAGGCAGGCACTCGTTTTGGCGCATATGAGCTCGAACGACAGCTGGGCCTGGGCGGTATGGGAGACGTCTGGCTCGCTCGCCGCATCGACGGTCGGTTCGAAGGCGTCGTAGCCCTGAAGGTGCTGCACGCCCATGTCGCGCAGTCCTCGGCGCGCGAGCGCTTTGTTCGCGAGGGCAGAATTCTGGGTCAGCTTTCGCATCCACACATCGCGCGGCTCCTGGACGCCGGTGCGACGTCGCTGGGTGTCTTGTATCTCGTTCTCGAGTATGTCGAGGGTCAGCCCATCGACCGCTGGTGCGACGAGCGGAGTCTCGATATTCCGGCCCGCTTGCGGCTCTTCCTGCAAGTGTGCGACGCGGTGGCGCACGCACACACCCACTTGGTGATTCACAGGGATCTCAAGCCAGCCAACATCCTGGTGACCGAGCGGGGCGAAATCAAGCTGCTCGATTTCGGCATCGCCAAGCTCGTGGAGGCGGAGAAGCCCGCTGACGAGACAGAGCTCACGCGTCTGAGTGGACGCGCGTTGACGCCGGATTTCGCCGCGCCGGAACAGATCCTGGGCCAGCCAGTGACGACCGCAACCGACGTCTACGCGCTGGGCATCCTGCTGTACCTGATGTTGTCTGGTCACAGACCCTATCGCCGACAACACATGACAACTCGCGAGCTGGAGCGACACGTGCTGGAGGCGGAGGCGGTGCCTCTCGGTCGTGCCACGCTTGCGGGCGACGATGCAGCCGCGATTGCCGAGCAACGCAGGTCGACACCGCAGAAACTCAAGCGTGCGCTCTCGGGTGACTTGAACACTATCGTCGCCAAAGCGCTGCGCGCGGAGGCGGAACGGCGCTATGCAAGTGTCGAGCAGTTGTCAGCTGACGTGGGGCGCTACCTGGCGGGGCACCCCGTCCTCGCCGCTCGCGATACCTGGACTTACCGCACGCAGAAGTTCGTTTCGCGACATGTCGCCGGTGTGATCGTGGCGACGGCCAGTGTGTTGCTGCTCGCCGGTTTCGCGCTCGCCATGTACGTACAGGTTGAGCGCACCGCGCGCGAACGCGTTCGCGCCGAGCAGGTGTCCTCCTTCCTGGTCGACCTCTTTGAGCTTTCGGACCCATACAAAGGGCGCGGCAACGAGGTGACGGCCCGCGAGCTCCTGGACATCGGCACGCGCCAGGTCGAGTCACGCTTCGTGGCACAGCCCGACACGCGCGCCGAGCTCATGGGAACGATGGGGCGTGTCTATAACCGCCTCGGACTTGCGGGCGATGCGCGGCCTGTGCTCGAAAAGGCCCTCCAGGGCCTCGTGCAGATCCACGGACCCGCCCACCCGGACATCGCCGCAACGCTCAATGAGATCGGCAATGCGTTGGCAGCGCAGGGGGAGCTCGAGGCCGCCCAGACGCGGCTACAGGAAGCACTGCAAATGCGCCGCGACCTGCTCGGCGCCGACGCAGCCGAAGTGGCCGAGACGCTTACGGATCTTGGTCGAGTTGCGTTCGAGCGAGGTGAGCAGACGGTCGCCGAACAGTACTTTCGCGACAGCCTCGCCCACTATTCGCGGCGCGGATTGCAGGCAACGCCGCAGGCCGCGCAAGTGATGAACGAACTGGCAAGCCTGCTCATCTACGTCGGCCATTACCCCGAGGCGGCCGACCTGCTCGAAGCCGCGCTCAAGATCGATCGGCGCGCGTTCGGTGAGGATTACCCACGCGTCATCATGGAGATTCACAACCTGGCTTTTGTGCTGCAGATGCAGGGCCAGTTTGCGGCGGCGGAGCCGCTGTTCCGCAAGTCCAATGAGCAGCTGCGCCGCGTGCTCGGAACCGAGCATCCTTACACGATCGACGCGCTCTCCAACTACGGACGCTTTTTGCGCCGCAAGGGCGACGTTGCGGAGGCGGAAAAGATCCTGCGTGAGGTGCTCGAGCTCAATCTGCGGGTTCGTGGTCCTGCGCATGCCCATGTCGGTACGAGTCAAGTCAATCTGGCAATTCTCCTGCATGACGCTGGACGACTGAGCGAAGCCGAAGCGCAATTCCGTGCCGCACTGGAGACGTACACCAAAGCCTTACCGCCCGATCACACGTCCTTTGCTCCGGCTCTCTCCGGCCTCGGTCGTGTACTCGTGGACGAAGGGCGCGCCGCTGAAGCGATCCCGCTTCTGAGACGCGCCACGCAGATCGCGGCGGCCACGATGCCGGCGGAAAGCCCGATGCTGGCAATGGCCCGCAGCTCGCTCGCCAGCGCATTGGTTGAAATGCGCCTGTACGACGAGGCCGGATCGTTGCTGCGCGACAGCTACCCGATCGTGATCAGCACGCAAGGCAAGGAGAGCGCCGTCGTTCGCCAGGCGCGCAAGACGCAGGCGGAACTCGAGCGCGTTGGGGCCGAGCGCTAAGGGGTCACGCTAAGGGGTCAGGTCTTGCAATCCAGCATTTTACTGCGGCCGAGCAGTAGCGGAATCACGGCGGCCTGTCGAGAAATGCGTGGTTGCAAGACCTGACCCCTGTCTGTCTGGATCTAGTCGCTGCCGCGGGGGACTCTGCCTTGCGGCAGCGTGACGTCGACGCCCTTGTCAGGGCGAATCTTGAGGGTACCTGTACCCGTGATGACGCTGCCGTCTGGCAAGGTAATCGTGACCTTGCCATCCGGGGGGATTATCTCGGCACTATCGCTGCCCGTGGGGATTCTGCCCTGAGGCAGCGTGAGGTCGACGCTGCCGTCAGCGCGAATCGTGACGGTAGCGGTAGTGGCGACGACTCTGCCGTTCGGCA
>DATBVX010000021.1:0-3534 GCA_036515135.1 Steroidobacteraceae bacterium | reverse complement strand
TGCGAGGCCTGAAGATCGGACTCATCGCGGCCGGCGTGCTCACGTTTGCCTTCCTCGGTGGCCAGCTGGCGGCATGGCAGCAGTTGAGCGCGTCCGGACAATTCGTGACGAGCAGCCCGGCAATCGCGTTCTTCTACCTGCTGACGGCGGTGCATGGCCTGCACCTGCTGGGCGGTTTGTGGGTCTGGGGACGCACGATGACGCGCCTCTTGCGCGGCGTCGAGCTCGTGGAGCTCCGCCTGTCGGTCGAGCTCTGCACCGTCTACTGGCATTACCTGTTGCTGGTCTGGATCGCGCTGTTTGCCGCGCTGACTTACCTGTAGGGAGAAACGACTCCAATGTCCCAGGACGCCCAAGCGGCCGCCTTACCCCCATTGCGGCAAGTCGCAACCGATTTCGCCTCGGACAAACAGGCGTTCTCGGTGCCGTGGGGGAAGGCCATGATGTGGATCTTCCTGCTCTCCGACACCTTCATATTCACGTGCTTCCTGACGTCCTACATGAACGTCCGGATGTCCACGACCGCGACCTGGCCGAATCCGAGCGAAGTGTTCGCGCTGAACATCGGCGGTACCAGTGTTCCGCTGATCCTGATCGCGATCATGACTTTCGTGCTGATCACGAGCAGCGGCACGATGGCGCTCGCGGTCAACTATGGCTACCGGCGCAACAGGCGGAACACCGTGCTGCTGATGGTCGCAACCGCCGCGCTGGGCGCCACATTCGTCAGCATGCAGGCTTTCGAATGGACCAAGCTGATCATGGAAGGCGTGCGGCCCTGGGCCAACCCGATGGGCGCCGCGCAGTTCGGCTCGGCGTTTTTCATGATCACGGGCTTTCACGGGCTGCACGTCTCAGCCGGCGTGATCTACCTGCTGGTCGTCGCAAGACGCGTACACAACGGCTTCTACGAGAAGCGCGGCAGCTACGAGACGGTCGAGATCGCCGGACTTTACTGGCACTTTGTCGACCTCGTCTGGGTATTCATCTTCGCGTTCTTCTATCTCTGGTGAGGCAGCATGTCTGAAGCAAAAGAAGGCCAGCAGCACCCGCTCAAGATCTATCTGTGGATCTGGCTACTGCTGTTCGTGCTCAGCACGTTCTCCTACCTGGTGGACTATTTCCACCTTCACGGCCTGCTGCGCTGGTCGCTGATCATTACCTTCATGCTGCTAAAGGCCGGCTTCATCGTCGCGATCTTCATGCACATGGCCTGGGAGCGACTGGCATTGAAGTTCGCGATCCTGATTCCGCCGTTGTGCCTGCTGATCCTGATCAGTTTCATGGCGATCGAGGGCGATTACACCTTCCTGACGCGCGGAGCCGCCTTCCTGCGCTGATATACTGGGTCTATGACCGTCGGCCCCGTGATCCGTGAAGCCGACTTGGTGCAGAGCATCGCCGATGCCCTGCAGTTCATCTCCTACTACCATCCGGCTGACTACATCCAGCACCTGGGTCGTGCCTGGGAACGCGAGCAGTCGCCAGCGGCGAAGGACGCGATCGCCCAGATTCTGACCAACTCGCGGATGTGCGCCGAGGGCCGGCGACCGATCTGCCAGGACACCGGCATCGTCAATGTATTCGTCAAGGCTGGCATGAGCGTGCGTTGGGATACCAGTCGCAGCCTTTCCGAGTTGGTGGATGAAGGCGTGCGTCGCGGCTACTTGGATCCCGACAATCGCCTGCGCCCATCGATCGTCGCGGACCCGTTGTTCGCGCGCAAGAATACCGGCGACAACACGCCGGCCGTTGTCCACGTCCAGCTGGTGCCGGGGAATTCCGTCGAGGTGACCGTCGCGGCCAAGGGCGGCGGCTCCGAGAACAAGACCATGTTCGCGATGCTGAACCCGTCCGACTCGATCGTGGACTGGGTGCTCGCGACCGTGCCAAAGATGGGCGCCGGTTGGTGCCCGCCCGGCATGCTCGGCATCGGCGTCGGCGGCACGGCCGACAAGGCGATGGTGATGGCGAAAGAGTCGCTGATGGAGCCGATCGACATGCACGAGCTCCTCGAGCGCGGCCCGGCAAGCAAGCTCGAGGAACTGCGCATCGAGCTCTACGAGAAGGTCAACGCACTCGGCATCGGCGCCCAGGGGCTCGGCGGGCTCACCACCGTGCTCGACGTCAAGATCCGCACCTTCCCGACACACGCGGCCTCGAAGCCCGTCGCGATGATCCCGAACTGCGCCGCGACGCGGCATGCACATTTCGTGCTGGATGGGTCCGGGCCGGTCGCGCTCGACCCGCCACCGCTCGAGACCTGGCCGAGGGTTTCCTGGTCACCGAGCGCGGATGCGCGCCGCGTGAATCTCGATGAGCTGACGCATGAGGAAGTGAAGCGCTGGAAACCTGGCCAGACGCTGCTACTGTCCGGCAGGATGCTGACCGGCCGCGACGCTGCCCACAAGCGCCTGGCCGAGTTGCTGAATGCCGGCAAGGACTTGCCGCCGGGCGTGGACCTGAGAAATCGCGTGATCTATTATGTCGGCCCTGTGGATGCGGTACGCGACGAAGCCGTGGGTCCTGCCGGTCCGACAACCGCGACGCGCATGGACAAGTTCACAGGTCTCCTGCTCGAAAAGACCGGCCTGCTCGCGATGATCGGCAAGGCCGAGCGCGGTCCCACTGCGATCGCGGAGATCAAGAAGCACGAGGCCGCGTATCTGATCGCGATCGGAGGCGCGGCTTATTTAGTATCAAAAGCAATCCGCAGTGCACGCGTCGTCGCCTTCGAGGATCTCGGCATGGAGGCGATCTACGAATTCGAAGTGAAGGACATGCCGGTCACGGTCGCCGTCGACTCACGCGGTGAGTCCGTTCACCAGACCGGCCCGGAGGTCTGGCGCGAACGCATCCAGGCGTTGAAGATTCCTGTTCGCGTCGCCTAAAGCAGCCCGGGCAACCCAGACTCGCTCGTTCGCTCAGTCGATCTTTATTCGCTCACTCACGACCTGGGTTGCCCGGGCTGCGTTACGCCACGGGCCGCGATCTCGCGAGCCGGCACACCGGGCGTGCGCGGGCCGGGTGGTGAGCGAGCGAATGTCCGATCTTCTGAGCGAGCGATCCAGCCCGGCCTGTCCCGCCGACTGTGCCAGCCTCTAAATCGAGGTGCGAAGGCTGATCAGTTCCGGGAAGAATCCGCGCTTGAGCACATGCTCGAGGTAACCGACTCCGGCCGAGCCGCCGGTGCCGCGCTTGAATCCGATGATCCGCTCGACCGTCTTCAGGTGCGCGAAGCGCCACTGCTGCAACCGGTACTCAAGATCCACCAGCTTCTCGGCAAGCTCGTAGAGATCCCAGTGCGCGTTGGAATCGCGGTAGATCGCGAGCCATGCGGCCTCAACCGCGGGATGCGCTTCATAGGCTTGCGTCCAGTCGCGCTCGACGCGTTCGGGCGGAATATCAAATCCACGCCGCTTCAGGAGCCGCAGCGCCTCATCGTAGAGCGAGGGTGTCGCGAGTTCGCGAGCGAGCATCGCGTGAACGGGCGGGTCGGAGGCATGCACCTCGATGAGTCTCGACTCCTTGTTG
>DATBVX010000020.1:0-3954 GCA_036515135.1 Steroidobacteraceae bacterium | reverse complement strand
GATTTCGTTCCCACTCCCACCGCCGCCTAACCGAGGAGCAGCCATGCGCCTGACGCAAGGAACGTTTTCTTTCCTGCCCGACCTCACGGACGATCAGATCCGTGCGCAGATCGAGTACTGTCTGCAGAACGGCTGGGCCGTATCGATCGAATACACCGACGACCCGCACCCGCGCAACACTTACTGGGAGATGTTCGGCATGCCGCTGTTCGATATCAACGACGCGGCCGGAATCCTCGAAGAGATCCGCGGCTGCCGTCGCACGTTTCCCAACCAGTACATCAAGATGAATGCGTTCGATTCGACCCGCGGCCGGGAGTCGATGCGCCTGTCCTTCATCGTCGGCCGACCGAAGGATGAGCCTGGGTTCGGTCTGGTCCGAGAGGAGGGGGCAGGGAGGCGTGTTCACTACACGGTGCGGGCTTACGTCACGGATCGCCCCGAGGGCGAGCGCTACTGACAGTAGAACGCGCATGAATGCTCTGTTGGAACCTATGCCGGACACCGACGTGCAAGCGGCAGACATCAACCTCGACGGCGTATTCCGCGACTCGGGGGTCGGTGAAGTGCTCGAGGGACTCGAGCGCGAGCTGATCGGGCTGGCTCCCGTGAAGAGCCGCATTCATGACATCTCGGCGCTGCTCCTCGTCGACAAACTGCGGCAGCAGGTCGGATTGAGCAGCGACGCACCGACGCTGCATATGTGCTTTACCGGTAATCCGGGCACCGGCAAGACGACCGTCGCACTGCGCATGGCGGAGATCCTCCGGCACCTTGGGTATGTGCGCAAAGGGCACCTGGTCGCGGTGACGCGTGATGACCTCGTGGGCCAGTACATCGGGCACACGGCGCCGAAAACGCGCGAGGTGCTCAAACGCGCCATGGGCGGAGTGCTGTTCATCGACGAGGCTTACTACCTCTACCGGCCCGAGAATGAGCGCGATTATGGACAGGAGGCGATTGAGATTCTCTTGCAGGTGATGGAGAACCAGCGCGAGGACCTGGTCGTGATCCTCGCTGGATACAAGGATCGCATGGAGCGGTTCTTCCGGAGCAATCCGGGCCTGTCTTCGCGCATCGCTCATCACATCGATTTTCCCGATTACACGCCGACGGAGCTGTTCGCCATCGCGCGGCTCATGCTCGAGCGCATGCACTACCGATTGAGTCCGGACGCCGAGCTGGCGTTTCGCGAGTACATCGAGCGACGGCGGGTCCAGGCGCACTTTGCCAACGCGCGCTCGATCCGCAATGCGCTCGACCGTGCCCGCTTGCGTCAGGCAAGCCGGCTGTTCGGACAGCGCGGCGTCAACCTCTGCAGAGACGATCTCATGACGATCGAGTCCGCAGACATCCGGGCAAGCCGCGTGTTTCTCGATCCTTCCGGGACGGATTCGCCATGACGCCAGCATCCAAGACGCTCACGCGGTTCCTGATCGAAGATCAGCGCCGCTTCAACAACGCGACCGGTGGCTTCACGGCGCTGCTGAACGATATCAGGCTCGCGTGCAAGCGCATCGCGAACCTCATCGGCAAGGGCAAGCTCGCGGGTGCGCTCGGCAGCGCCGGCTCGCTGAATGTCCAGGGCGAAACGCAGATGAAGCTCGACGTGATGGCGAATGAGGTGTTCATTCACACCAACGAGTGGGGCGGTCAGCTCGCCGGAATGCTGTCGGAGGAGATGGACACTCCGTACCGGATTCCTGCGGAGTATCCACGCGGCAAGTATCTGCTGCTGTTCGATCCGCTCGATGGCTCATCGAATATTGACGTGAACGTGGCCGTCGGCAGCATATTCTCCGTGCTGCGCTGTCCGGAGGGCGTGAGCGAACCTTCCGCAGGCGACTTCCTCCAGCCGGGGGCCGCTCAGGTGTGCGCGGGCTACGCGATCTACGGACCGTCCACGATGCTCGTCCTCACGACCGGTCGCGGCGTGAACGGCTTCACGCTCGATCGCGAGATCGGCGAATTCATGCTGACACACCCGGACCTGCGCATTCCCGAGGACACGACCGAGTTCGCCATCAATGCATCCAACGCGCGCTACTGGGAGCCCGCGGTCAAGCGCTACGTCAATGAATGCCTGGCGGGAAAGAGCGGTCCCCGCGGCTGCGACTTCAACATGCGCTGGATCGCGTCGCTCGTGGCCGAGACTC
The DNA here is from genome assembly GCA_036515135.1 of Steroidobacteraceae bacterium. Taxonomy (GTDB): domain Bacteria; phylum Pseudomonadota; class Gammaproteobacteria; order Steroidobacterales; family Steroidobacteraceae; genus DATBVX01. The sequence goes on along the minus strand of DATBVX010000020.1, from coordinate 1,798 downwards.
ATCGCATCCTGATGCGCGGCGGCGTGTTCATGTATCCGCGCGATCGCAAGGATCTCGAGAAGCCCGGCCGCTTGCGCCTGCTTTACGAGGCCAACCCGATCGGCTTTCTGGTCGAGCAAGCCGGGGGCCGCGCCAGCACGGGCCACCAACCCATCCTGGGCGTGACCCCGGAGAGCCTCCATGAGCGCATCGGCTTCGTGTTCGGCGCCCGCATGGAGGTCGAGCGGATCGAGCGATATCACCGCGACTACAACGAGTTCGAATACGAGGCGCCGCTGTTCGGAACTCGCGGCCTCTTCCGGAACCACGCGTAGGATTACCGCTGCAGGGCCGCATCATGTCCACCAGATACCCCGTAATCGCCGTCACCGGCTCCTCTGGCGCCGGCACCACCTCTGTCATGCGGACCTTCGAGCAGATCTTTCGCCGTGAAAAGGTGAACGCCGCGTTCGTCGAGGGTGACAGCTTCCACCGCTTCAATCGCGCCGAGATGAAGCAGAGGATGGCGGAGGCGCTCGAGGGCGGCGACTATCGATTCAGCCATTTCGGCTCGGAAGCCAATCTGTTCGAGGAACTCGAAGCGCTTTTCCAGGGCTACGGCGAGACCGGTCGCGGGCGGCGTCGCAAGTACCTGCACGACGAGCAGGAGGCGGCACCTTACGGCCGGAAGCCCGGGACGTTTACAGACTGGGAGGACTTGCCGGGCGGAACCGACTTGCTGTTCTACGAGGGCTTGCACGGTGCCGTCGTCACCGAGAAAGTCAACATCGCGCAGCATGTCGACCTGCTGATCGGCGTCGTGCCGGTGATCAATCTCGAATGGATCCAGAAGCTGCATCGTGACAAGTCGACACGCGGCTACACTGCCGAGGCGGTGACCGACACGATTCTGCGACGCATGCACGACTTCGTGCAGTACATCTGCCCGCAGTTCTCGCACACCCATATCAACTTTCAGCGCGTGCCGGTGGTCGATACGTCCAACCCGTTCACCGCGCGTTTCATCCCGACGCCGGACGAGTCGTTTCTGGTCATCCGCTTCGCCAACCCGCGCGGCATCGACCTGCCTTATCTGCTGTCGATGCTTAGCGGCTCGTTCATGTCGCGCGCGAACACCATCGTGTGCCCGGGAGGAAAGATGGATCTGGCCATGCAGCTCATCTTCACGCCGATGATCTGGCGGCTGATGGAGTGCAGAAGGGAAACCCTGGCGCGCGCGCCAGCACGGTAGGCGCCCGGAAACCGCGGGGACGACTATGACCATCGAACTGAAAACGCAAGCGCGCGAGTGGACAGACCCGATGCAGCGCGATGTCGTCAATGCGTTGCGCGCGCTCGCAATGGATGCGGTCCAGCAGGCCAATTCGGGTCATCCGGGCATGCCGATGGGTATGGCCGAGATTGCAGAAGCGCTGTGGCGACACCATCTTCGGCACAATCCCGCGAACCCGACATGGGTCGACCGCGATCGCTTCGTGCTTTCCAATGGTCACGGCTCGCTGCTGCAGTACGCGCTGCTGCACCTCAGCGGCTACGACCTGCCGATGGACGAGATCCGGCGCTTCCGTCAACTGCACTCGAAGACGCCGGGTCATCCGGAAATCGGAATGACGCCCGGCGTCGAGACGACCACCGGTCCGCTCGGGCAGGGCATCTCGAACGCGGTCGGCATGGCGCTCGCGGAAAGGATGCTGGCCGCCGAGTTCAACCGCGGCGGTTTCGACATCGTCGACCATTACACCTGGGTATTCGTCGGCGACGGCTGCCTGATGGAGGGCATCTCGCACGAGGCCTGCTC
>DATBVX010000019.1:0-5956 GCA_036515135.1 Steroidobacteraceae bacterium | reverse complement strand
CTACTCGATGGACGGTCACATCGCCCCCATCGCAGCCATCTGCGACCTCGCTGAGAAGTATCGTGCCATGACCTACCTCGATGAGGTGCACGCCGTTGGCCTCTATGGCCCGCGCGGCGGGGGCATAGCCGAGCGCGACGGCGTCATGGACCGGGTCGACGTCATCAATGGCACGCTCGCCAAGGGGTTCGGCGTCATGGGCGGCTACATCGCCGGCTCCCGCGACCTCTGCGATGCGATCCGCTCGTTTGCCTCGGGGTTCATCTTCACGACATCGCTCGCGCCTGCGATCGTGGCCGGGGCGCTCGCCTCCATCCGCCATTTGAAGACGAGCGCGCTCGAGCGCGCCCGCCACCAGGAGCGGGTTCGGACACTCAAGAGGTCGCTCAAGGCGAAACGTTTGCCCGTTATGGACAATCCAAGCCATATCGTCCCTGTGATGGTCGGCTGCCCGATTCACTGCAAGGCAGTGACCGACGCGCTGCTCCGCCAATACGGGATCTACGTACAGCCAATCAATTATCCGACTGTGTCGCGGGGCACCGAGCGGATGCGTCTCACGCCATCGCCAGTGCACTCGGACGAGCAGATGGCGAACTTGATCCATGCACTCGACGAGCTCTGGGAGGCCTGCCCGGTGTCAAACGGCACCTACGTCAGGCTGGCGGCGGAGTAGATTCTGCGCACACTCACGGAGCCAACAAACGGGAGTAACACGATGACATTTGCGAAATCCAGCCAACAGAAGAGACGGCTGTCGGCCATTTTGTCACTGACTATGGTGGCCTTGGCGGTCACATGGACTTCGCCGAGCTACGGCTTCGATTTTTGGAACTGGGGCAAGTCCAAAAAATGCCCAAGCGGCACGGCCTGGAGCAAACAACAGAGGAAATGTGTGGCGCAAAAATCGGGATTGCTGTCAGACGAGGACCTGGCGCGAGCAGGTCGGCAGCTGGCCCTGGACGGCCATTACCACGACGCCATCAAAGTCCTCGAGATGGCGTCGAATGAGAACGATCCCGCCGTCTTGACGTATCTCGGCTATAGCCATCGCAAGCTCGGCAATATCGACCTCGGCATATCACTCTACAAGAAGGCCTTGGATATCGATCCCGACAATGTCGACACGCGCGAATATCTCGGCGAGGGATATGTCAGCAAGGGTGAGCTTGATCTGGCTTGGCTCGAGCTTGTGGAAATCGAGAAACGCTGCGGCACGACCTGCGTGGAATATCAGGCTCTCGAGAAAGCCCTGCGGTCGGGCAGCTCGCAATATTAGCGATAGATGCCGGCCACCACCGCCCATATCAGCGTTGCTCGCCTTAAGACGATCGGATTTTGGCTACTGAAAATCCTCCTCGCAGCGCTCTTCTTATTCACGGGCGGCGCCAAGCTCGCGGGACTCCCCGCTGTGGTTGATGTGTTTGAACGCGTGGGTTTCGGTCAGTGGTTCCGCTACTTCACCGCTCTGTTGGAATTGGGGGGCGCCGCCTTGCTCCTTTGGCCGTCGACCACGGCGTTTGGAGCGCTATTGCTAACCATTGTCAGCGTGGGAGCCTTTCTGGCGCAGCTGCTCGTTCTGCATGAGGACATTATCCACACGATTGTGATGGCGGTCATCCTCGGCGCTATTGTGTGGACGCATCGTAACCAGTTGCGGATACGGAGATCGTAAGCTTTACACGGGCGGGCCGATCGGAATTTGTTTGGTCTTCCCACTGAGCGCAGCACAGAACGTGAGGAGCGCCGGGAAACGCTTCGGCAAAGCGAGCGCGAGGGCGGCGCTTTCGGGGCGCTTTAATGTATGAGCAAAGACGGCGGCCGCGTGGATGCGGCTAGCGAAATGCGCGCGCCAGCTAGCGGCATAGGCACGGCCGACGTCGGCAAGAATTGAGGCATTGTCGAGCGAATTCTGCTCAGAGATCAATGTACGGCCGAGTAACCAAGCCGATTGTACTGCCATGCTGATGCCCTCGGCGATAATGGGATGTGCCTCACCGGCGGCGTTGCCGACACGAAAAACCCCGTCGGCAAATGCTACACGGATTCCGGGTCTGACCGGACCAGCAGAAAGCCAGACACCTCGGAGCCTTGCGCGCTTCAGCGCGCTCGCCAAACCCCCGCAGGCATGACGCAGATGCCGCAGCACGGCGTCCCCAGCGCGCTCTTCGCTCTTGCGGCATTGGTCCAAGGTCCTGCGGCTAATGCAGCAGGAAAGGCTTACCCGCCCCGCGTCGCTCCACACCATGCCCCCATAGCCGCCGGGAAAGACGAGCAAGGGCATGAGATCGAACGCCAGGTCGGCGCCGTCGAAATGCGCCTTAAAGGCAAGGAGGTCGGACGCCTTGTGCGGCACCGAGCAATCAGGAAGCCAGGGACTCTTCTCCCACGAACCGTTGGCCGCGACAATGGTCCTGGCGAACAGAGAGGTGCTGTTGTTGCCGTGTCTGATTTCGCATCGCCAGACGTGGTTCAAGCGTTCGATATTGGCGACGCGAAAAGGTTGCCAGAGATCGGCGCCCACCCTGACAGCAGCCTGTAGCATAAGAAGATCGAAATGCTCGCGACCGAGCGCCCTCCCCCATTTGCCAAAACGGCCTGATACCGCGGGCATATCCGAGGTGCTGACGGTCTCACCAGAGAAAATGCCGACGCGCCGTATTTCGGGGCCGGCCAGCCGGCGCACATCCTCAAGCAGGCCGAATTCCGCCAACAGCGGAAAGGTGCTCGCCGAGATGAACTCGCCACAGACCTTTGCCCGGGGAAATTGGCTTTTCTCGATGAGTGCCACCGCCCACCCTGCCCGAGCCAGCATGAGCGCAGTGGTGGAGCCCGCGGGGCCGCCGCCGATGACGATCGCGTCGTAGCGTTTGGGCACCGCAATTCTCAACATTTTCGCGCGACGAAGCAGTGGGTCCAAAGCCCGACGCTTCCCTCATCGAAATTCCAGCCTTGTCGGTTTGGCCACAACGCGGACAGCTCGCTGTCTCGGAAACCGGCACGCACGCTCGCTACGGCATCGTGCCGGCTCACGTGGTTGCAGCCCAGCAGCCAGACTAGCCGGCTGGCGAGGAGCGGAAGCCTGGTGCGGCGAGGCTCGAGAGCGATCAAGATCGGGGCGAGCTTGGCGCATTGCGTGAAGATGTCGGTGATCTGCGGGGGCTGGAAATGATGGAGGAAGAGATTGGCGATGATGATGTCCGCCGGTTCCGCGATAGCGAGATATTCAAACACGTCTTGGGTAACGGGGTCCTCGTGCCAGCCAAGGCTTGAAATCGCCTGTCGCGTCTCATGGGTCACAATGTCTTGCCGGTCGACTAGGATAATGGCGACGCCCGACCAGTGTCGCGCGAGGCGCCGGCTGAGCCGAAGCATCAAGCTGCCGTCGCCCGCACCGAGCTCGATGATGCGCCTCGGCGCATCAACTGAGTGGCGGAGCATGCGCCGGGCCATGATGGCAGGGTGCAGCATCACCTCGTTCAGGCGCCTAAGGTCGCGGCGCGACCGCACGGCGGCAGGATCATCGGCCGGCAGAACATCGAGCAACTCGGTTTCGAGGCGGCGGGGGAAGATCATCGTACCCTGGCCCCCTTCGCTCAAGCGGCACGGCCCGTTCGAAACAACATCGTCTCGGCGATGAGACCGGGCCCAAACGCCATGCCGCAGCCGGCTGCGTTTCGCCGGCCAGCGTCAAGCAACCGCTTCAGGACAAACATTATACTGGCGGATGACATGTTGCCGAAATCGCGAAGGACTCCGCGTGAAGCCGACAGCGCCGTGGGTGCAATAGCGAAGGCACGTTCGACCGCATCGACAACGGTCCGACCACCGGGATGAACCGCCCAGAGCTCGATTGCATTCGGATCGGCCCCTTCAAGGATTTCGTTGCCGTGAATACGAATGCCCTGCTCGATCGCCACCGGTACCTTGCCCGAAAGAACCATATCGAAGCCACTGTCCCCGATATTCCACCGCATGAACTCGGTAGTGTCAGGAAAATGCACGGCACGGAAACTATCGAGAGAAAGGCCATGGGGCTCTGAACTGACAAGAGATGCCGCGCAGCCGTCGCCCCACAAAAGAAAAGTCAGTAGTTTGGCGAGATCGCTCGTATCCTGAAGATGCAACGTGCAGAGCTCGAAATTCACAATGAGGATTCGCGCTTTAGGATTCGAGCGGACGATGTGGCGCGCAAGTTTGAGGGCGTTGATCGCAGCATAGCACCCCATGAAACCTATGATGGTGCGCTCGATCGAAGGAGGCAACCGGCAGCGCTCGACGAGCTCAAGATCAAGACCCGGTGCGGTGAAGCCAGTGCAGCACGTTATGAGGAGATGGGTGAGTCCGCCGCGTTCGCTCCCGAGTTCGAGCCGATCAACGGCTGTTTTGGCAAGCTCAGGGGCCTTGGCGGCAAACAGCCGCATGCGCACCGCCGTGCTCGGGAACCGGCCGCGGACATAGAAGGCGGTCGAGTCGAGCTCCGGCGTATCGCTCTCTGACGCGGGCGTCAGGAATGAATAGCGGCGCTCGATACCAGATCTTTCGGCCATGCGCCGGAATACGGTCCTTTGGCAACGATCTTCTGGAAGCAGCGTTTCGGCAAGGCGAACAAAGCCTGCGTGCACGTTGTTGGGCGGTACCGCGGTCGCTATGCGGTTGATGTAAGCGCTCGTCATGAGGTGCCTGACGCTACCTTCCTCTTCAACACTTCAGGCGCAGCAGCTATTCGGCCGATCATGAGCCCGGGCAGCAGCGCAATTATGGCGCTCGTCGAGCAACGGTATTGTGTATGTTTCGGCGAGGATCGCGGTCCGGAACTGAGATTTTCCTGTGACGGCGGCTCCGCTTAGACGACCGAAGACATCGAGAGTAACCTACCGGACTTTGCCGTCGCCAGCCCCTGGTGCCGATAGCTATGCCAGGCTCCTGTTCGATAGCGAACCGTTTCACGTATCTACAGCTTCCGTGTGAGCTGCGCAGCTTGCGAGGAAGCTTCCGCGAACTTCGTTCCATGTCCGGTTATGGCACCAAGCGGACCAACTCGATGGGGCGCTGAGAGGTCAGCTTCTGACCGAAAGCAGACATCCTGGGCCCCGAGGGTCAGAGCCAGCCAGATCAATAGTCGTCGTGGGGCCTTGGTAGCTTGCGTCTCTCGGAGCGGGTTGATGACGCCGGCGGTATGAGCGTCAGTGAGAGGATGGACCCAACGCACGGTCAGGTTTGAGCTCCGCCGCGATGAGACCGTTTGGTCCCTTGCCATAACGTACCAGCACAGTCTGGGCAGGCCTAAGCTCGATGAAGCCGCAGCGGCGAAGCGTCTCCATATGCACAAAAATATCGGCAGCCTGCGGGCCGCGGGTTAGAAAGCCAAAACCGCGCAGTCGATTGAACCACTTCACCACCGCTCTTTCCCAATCGCTCTCGGGAACGACGACGACATGGGTACGCTGCGGCAACTGCGATGGACGGATCGCCGTCGAATCGTCGATGCTGCAGATTCGGACGGCCTGCAGACCCTTCGGACTCCTCACGACTTCGCAGACCGCGCGTGCGCCTTCGTAGGCGGTCTGGAAGCCGGCGCGTCGCAGGCAGGTCACATGCAGGAGAACGTCGGGCAGGTCCTCATCCGGAACGATAAAGCCGTAGCCCTTTGACGGATCGAACCACTTGACCGACCCTAACACTTCGAAGACATCAGGTTTGATTTCTCCCCCACGTTGAATACAGCCCTCCAGACGTGGCGGTTCTTTCGCCCCCATCGTTACGCCCCCTGCACCTCGACCCTAGCAATCACGCCAACACGAATGAGCTGGCGTGTGCCGGTGCGATCACCCGTTACCAAGAAGGCAGCGAGCGCATCTCCGCAAGACATCTCGAAATATTTTGCAGGCTTGTGGCAATTTCGCCACCAACTCTGGATCACGATGTGATCAAATCGCCATCGGAGTCCTCGTTG
>DATBVX010000018.1:0-24666 GCA_036515135.1 Steroidobacteraceae bacterium | reverse complement strand
AAGAGCCTCCTCACCCAGCCTGTCCACGATCCACTCACGTGCCCGCCCCGCATTGGTCACGGTCTCGAGCGTCGTGAAGGTCTTTGAGCAAACAATGACGAGCGTCGATTCAGGATTCGATTCGGCAATCGCATCCGCGAGCTGGCAGCCGTCGATATTGGAGACGAAGCGCACTCGCAGATTCGGCTTGCGATAGCGCGCGAGGGCTTCAACGGCCATCACGGGTCCGAGATCGGAGCCGCCGACGCCGATATTGATGACGGTGTCGAATCGCTGGCCCTTGTGACCCGTGATGCGCCCGTCGTGAACGCCGCGCACGAACGCGTCGAGCTTCTCGCGCTCGGCCTTCACGTCCGGCATCACATCGCGGCCGTCGACGACGAGCGGCCGGTCGAGCGCTCGCCGCAAAGCAGTGTGCAGGGCGGGCCGGTTCTCGGTGTTGTTGACCGGATCGCCATTCAGCAATGCCTTGATGCGCGCCTCGAGGTGTGCTTCGCGTGCGAGCTCGATCAGAAGCGCGACGGTGTCGGTTGTGAGTCGTTGGCGGGAGAAGTCGAGAAGCAGGCCGGCGCCTTCACGCGAGAGATGCTCGAAGCGCTTCGGATCGGCGGCGAAGAGGTCCCGTGTGTGGGTGCCTAGCACCCGGTCGCGATGCGTCGCCAGCTGACGCCAGGCAGCGAGATTTGTGCGTGACTTGGACATGAGAGTGGCGATCAAACCCCGACACGATGAATTGGCGCGTACGGGCAAGATTTGAGCATTGCGGTCACGCGCCCGCTGACAACATTGTTCTCATGGAAGGTTATCGCATGCCTGAGCGAAGAGCCACGACCGCTCGTGGCGCATGCCCAGTGCACCGGATATACTTTGCACTGATGTATATCTACGGAGACGCGATGATGCAGGTATCGAAATGGGGCAATAGCCTGGCGGTCCGCCTCCCGGCATCCGTGGTGGAGGCGCTCGGCCTCAAGGAAGGGGATGACATCGAGATTCACGTCGCCGGCAAACGCAGTTTTCAGGTGACTCGGACGCCCGGCATTCGCGAGCTTCTGGTCCGCCTGCGCAAGTACCGCGGTCGGCTGCCGAAGGGATTCAAGTTCGAACGGCTTGAGGCCAATGAGCGGCGCTGATTCGTTCCTGGACACCAACGTACTCCTTTACCTCCTGTCAGAGGATGCGGAGAAGGCGGAGCGTGTGGAGGAACTGCTGCTGCGCCCCAACGTCATCAGCGTACAGGTCCTCAACGAGTTCGCGGTGGTCGCGACGCGAAAGCTCGCCCTGTCATTCGAGGAGGCCAGAGAGGTCCTGGAAACGATTCGTGCCGCCTGCGCGGTGGAACCGCTGACCGTCGAGACTCACGATCGAGGTCTGGAAGTCGCCGAACGCCTGAGGTTGTCGATTTACGATGCAATGATTGTCGCCTCGGCGTTGAAGGCTGGTTGTCGGACCCTCTACACGGAGGATCTACAGCATCAGCAGCTGATATCGCGGCAGCTCAGAGTCGTGAATCCATTCGTAAACGCGTAGAGAGTGCCCTCACCCCGACCCTCTCCCGCAAGCGGGAGAGGGGGGTCGTGTAGACTCCGTTCGTCCAGGAAACTGATGAGCACTCAGATGGAAAGTTGGCTGCCGCGTCACCGGATCACGGTGGACGAGTACTACCGCATGGCGCAAGTCGGGTTGCTGGCGCGCGACGCGCGCGTCGAGCTGATTGAGGGAGAGGTCTTTGACATGGCGCCGATAGGAAGTCGGCACGGTGGCATCGTCAGCAGACTGGGCTATCTGCTGTCGCACGCAATTGGCGATCGCGCAATCTTGCGCGTGCAGTTACCCGTTCGCCTGAGCCGATCTTCCGAGCCGCAGCCGGATCTTGCGCTCGTCAGATGGCGCAGCGACTTCTACTCGGAGCAGCACCCGAGTGCATCCGAAACGCTGCTGGTCATCGAGGTGAGCGAGACGACGCTGCGCTACGACCAGCGGATCAAGGTGCCCCTGTACGCACGCGACGGTGTCCCGGAGGTCTGGATCATCGATCTGGAGCATGCGCAGATGCACCTCTTCCGTTCGTCCGAGGGCGAGAAGTACGGCGATGTGTCTATGACAGCTGAGCCGGGAATTACGGCGCTTGCGACGGATGCCAGTATCGCGGTCGATTTGACGGGTTTGCTGAAAATTTGAAGCGACGCGGGACCCTCACCCCGGCCCTCTCCCGCAAGCGGGAGAGGGAGCGGAACCCCCTCACTCCAAGCGGGATAAGGGGAAGAGATCACTGCTTGCCATAGTAGTCGACGTACCACTCGACGAAGCGCTTGACGCCGACCTCGACCGGCGTTGACGGACGGTAGCCCACGTCGCGCACGAGATCGTCGATGTCCGCGAAGGTGTCGGGCACGTCGCCCGGCTGCATCGGCAGCATGTTCTTGACGGCCTTGCGGCTGAGCGCCTCTTCGACCACCTCGATGTAACGCATCAACTCGATCTGACGGTTGTTGCCGATGTTGTACAGCCGATACGGTGCACGGCTGGTTCCCGGATCCGGCTTGTCACCGCTCCAGTTGGGATCGCCCTGGGCAATCCGATCGACCGCGTGCACTACCCCTTCGACGATGTCATCGATGTAAGTGAAGTCACGCCGATGATTGCCGTAGTTGAATACATCGATCGGCTTGCCGGCGAGGATGTTGCGCACGAAGCTAAAAAGCGCCATATCTGGCCGGCCGAAGGGGCCATACACGGTGAAGAAACGCAGCCCCGTCGTCGGCAGGGCGTGGAGCGACGAGTACGTGTGCGCCATCAGCTCGTTCGCCTTCTTGGTCGCCGCGTACATCGACAGCGGATGATCGACGTTGTCGTGCACGGAGAACGGCATCTTCGTGTTTGCCCCATAGACTGAGCTCGATGAGGCGTACACGAGGTGTTCAACATTGTTCTGACGGCACGCTTCGAGCACGTTCATGAAGCCCATGACGTTGCTCTCGACGTACGCGTGCGGATTCTTGAGCGAATAGCGCACACCGGCCTGCGCCGCGAGGTGAATGACGCGCGTGAAACGCTCGCGGTTGAAGAGCGCTTCCATCGCGGCTCGATCCGCGACGTCGATCTTGACGAAACGGAAGCGCGGGTTGCCACCGATCTGTTTCAGGCGGTTGAGCTTGAGCGTGACGTCGTAGTAGTCGTTGAGATTGTCGAGCCCGACGACCTCATTGCCACGCTCGAGCAACTTTCGCGCCGTGAAATAGCCGATGAATCCGGCCGCACCGGTTACCAGGACCTTCATCGCCAGACTCGCACGATCATGAACCCCTCACCCCAACCCTCTCCCGCAAGCGGGAGCGGGAGCGGAACATCCTCACCCTGACCCTCGCCCCGCCCTTGCGGGGAGAGGGGATTCGAATGACCCGCCGTTACAGTCGCCCGTCCACTTCATGGGCCTTGAAGACGTACTTGATGTCGTAGAGGACGTGCTCTCGCTTGGCGAGCGCGCGGACTTTTGCCAGGCCCATCTTGCGGAACTCGTTGTGCGCCACCGCCATCACGATCGCATCGTAGCTGCCCTTGCGCACGATCTTGATCGGCCGCAGCCCGTATTCGTGATGCGCCTCGTTTCCGTCCACCCACGGATCGTACACATCGACCTTGGCGCCGAACTTCTCCAGTTCCCGGATGACGTCGACCACCTTCGAATTACGCACGTCGGGGCAGTTCTCCTTGAAGGTCATGCCCATCATCAGGATACGCGCGCCCTTGACGTGAATTCGCCGGCCCGTCATGCGGCGGATGATTTCGCTGGCGACGTAGATCGCCATGTTGTCGTTGAGGCGCCGGCCCGCGAGGATCATCTCCGGGTGATAGCCGATCTCCTGCGCCTTGTGCGTCAGGTAATACGGATCGACGCCGATGCAATGGCCGCCGACCAGGCCCGGGCGGAAGGGCAGGAAATTCCATTTGGTGCCCGCCGCGTTGAGCACTTCCTCGGTGTCGATTCCCAGACGGTTGAAGATCAACGCCAGCTCGTTGATGAGCGCGATGTTGACGTCACGCTGCGTGTTCTCGATCACCTTGGCCGCCTCGGCGACGCGAATGCTGGATGCCTTGTGCGTGCCCGCCTTGATGATGGCGGCATAGAGCGAGTTCACGAAATCGGCGGCTTCGGGCGTCGAGCCCGACGTAATCTTGCGGATCGTCGGCAGCCGGTGTTCCTTGTCGCCGGGATTGATGCGCTCCGGACTGTAGCCCGCGAAGAAATCCTTGTTGAACTTGAGGCCCGAGTGCTTCTCGAGCACCGGCACGCAGATCTCTTCGGTGCAGCCGGGATATACGGTCGACTCGTAAATGACGACGTCGCCTTTCTTCAGCACCTTGCCTACGGTCTCGCTGGCTTTGACCAGGGGCGTGAGATCCGGGCGCTTGTAGTTGTCGATCGGCGTCGGCACCGTGACGATATAAACGCGGCAAGCTTTGAGATCCTTGAGATCGGTCGTAAAGCTCAGGCGATGCGCGCTCTTGAGATCGGCGGCCGTGGTTTCAAGCGTGCTGTCCGTGCCGGCCTTGAGCTCCGCGATGCGCTTCGGCTTGACGTCAAAGCCGACGGTATGGAAGTGGCGGCCGAACTCCACCGCCAGCGGCAATCCGACATAACCCAGTCCGATGACACCGATGCGGCACTTCCTCAACGACAGCATTCAGGGCTCCCAGCGGGTGGTTCTACGAGTTCTTCCCGGGCGCGCAATTGTGCCGGAGGGACCGCGCGGCCGGGCGAGAAATAGGCCGCAAGTCTAGCAAGACGGCCCCTCACCCCGGCCCTCTCCCGCAAGCGGGAGAGGGGGCAGATCACCCTCACCCCGGCCCTCTCCCGCAAGCGGGGGGAGAGGGAGCAGATCACCCTCACCCCAACCCTCTCCCGAAAGCGGGAGAGGGGGCAGACTACTTCCATAGACTGCGGCCGCTCACTTTCTCGAGGGTGGCGAGGATGCGCTCGTGCTCCTCGATTTCCTCCGCCGTGGCGCGGATCACGATCAGGGGCGTGGTGGGACGGCTAATCCGGGCCGCTCCACCAGCGGCCGATGCACCCGTCCTTTCCGCGGCTCCCAGGGTCAATGCGCCTTGCCCGCCCGTCATCGCCAGATACACTTCCGACAGGATCTTCGCGTCCAGCAGCGCGCCGTGCAGCTCGCGCTCGGAGTTGTCGATCGAATAGCGCTTGCAGAGCGCATCGAGGCTGTTGCGTTGTCCGGGATGCATCTGGCGCGCGAGTACGAGCGTATCGAGCACGGTGCAGAAATTACTCATCGCGCGCGTGTTTCCGGGGAGACGATTGAGCTCCATGTCGAGGAACCCGATATCGAACGGCGCGTTGTGGATGATGAGCTCGGCGCCGGTGATGAAGCCGATCAGCTCCTCGGCGACTTCGGCGAAGCGCGCCTGCTTGTCCAGGAACTCGCGCGACAGGCCGTGCACGCGCAACGCGGCTTCCTCCACGTCGCGATCCGGGCAGAGATAGCGCTGGAACGTGCGCCCCGTCGGGCGGCGATTGACGAGCTCGATGCAGCCGATTTCGATGATGCGGTGGTTCTGTTCGACTTCGAGGCCGGTGGTTTCGGTGTCGAGAACGATTTGGCGCATGGGAAAGGTTGGCGGTTGGCAGTTGGCAGTTGGCAGTTGGCAGTTGGCAGTTGGCTGGGAGATTCTTCGTGCTTTGCTCCATCTGTCAACTGTCAACTGTCAACCGTCAACCTTTTTCTCACCATTTCATCTATCGCTCTATTCGCCAGCTGATCCACGCGCTCGTTTTCCGGTATCCCCGAGTGTGCTCTCACCCAGTGCCACTCGATATCGTGCTTGGCCGTCAGTGCTTCGATTTCCTGCCACAGGTCCAGGTTCTTCACCGGTTTCCTGTCGGAGGTTTTCCAGCCACGGCGTTTCCAGTTCTCGAGCCATTCCGTGATGCCGCGCTTCAGATACTCGGAATCCGTGAAGAGCCGTACGCGACAGCGGCGTTTCAGCGCCCTAAGCCCCTGGATCGCTGCGGTGAGCTCCATGCGATTGTTGGTCGTCTCGGGTTCCGCGCCGGTGAGTTCCTTCTCGTGGTGGTCCTTGATGAGCACCGCGGCCCATCCGCCCGGCCCCGGATTTCCACGACAGGCGCCATCGGTCCAGATGGTGACTTCACTCATGAACGCACCGGGGTAGTCGGTTCGACCAGGCCACCGACCACCGGGCGCCGTTCACGCCACTTCGGCCGCACGGGCGTCAATGCATAGACGCGTTTGCGGGCCTTGAGCAGATACGCATTCGCCGGCAGGAGTCCGCTCGATTCCATCCAGCCGCTGGACGACAGGTTCACCGTTTGCCGTGGCGGGAAAGGCAACCTGAACAGATAGCGTTTCGCCGCCGTCACTTCGAACCCGAGCAGCGCCAGCCAGTCCCGCGCCCGACGATCCGAGATCAACTGAACGAGACCGGGCGGAAAGCCCTCCTCCGACCAACGGTGTCTCAACGCCCAGGTTCCGCCGGCGCTGAAGCTGAGGATCAGGAGGTGCCCTTCGCTCACCAGGATCCGCTGCACCTCGCGCAGCACCGCGTGCGGATCGGGCTCGAATTCGAGCGTGTGCGGGAGCAGCACCGCATCGACGGAATCCGCGGCAATGGCGAGCTGCGAGGTCTTGCAACACAGGTCCGCGCGTCCATCGAGTGCCGCGGCCAGCAGGGTCTGGCGCTGCGTGCGCGCGGCTTCGAAGAACCGGCTGTTCTCGCCCCAGGTACCGATCTGCAGCAGCTGGAAACCGAACACGTCCTCGAGCGCATCCGCCACCAGCCGCCGCTCCTGTTCGAGCAATAAACGGCCAAGCCGGGTCCTAAGCCAGGCCCGGAGCCGTAAATTGTTGTCAGTGGGCGTGCGTTGGTTCACACTAACTGCACATATTGGGGGGCAAGAACCATAGCAATCCTCTGGCCTTACGGCTAAATTCCCGCCCAATTCTGCGTTGAAAAAACTGGCGTAGGGAGTCTCTCGCGATGCTCGATGCAACGCCCGTCAAGGCGTTCAGCGACAACTATATCTGGCTCGTTCACAGCCCGCGCCAACCGCGCGACGTGGCCGTGGTCGATCCGGGTGACGCGGCGCCCGTCATCGAGGCGCTCGAGCGCGAGCATCTCAACCTCCGCACGATCCTGGTCACACATCATCACGCCGATCATGTCGGTGGCGTCGCTCAACTTCGCCAGCGCTACGGCGTGCCGGTCATCGGCCCTGGCGCCGAGACCATACCTGAACGCAGCCGCAGCGTCGCGGGCGGCGACCGGGTGACACTGCCGGAGCTCGGCCTCGAGTTCGAGGTCTTCGACGTCCCCGGCCACACGCGGGGTCACATCGCGTTTTATGGGCATGGGGCGTTGTTCTGCGGCGACACGCTGTTCAGCGCCGGATGCGGACGCCTGTTCGAGGGCACGCCCGCGCAGATGCAGCACTCGCTCGCCACGCTCAGGAACCTCCCGGGCGACACGCGCGTTTACTGTGCGCACGAGTACACGCTCAACAATCTCAAGTTTGCGCTCACCGTCGAGCCGGAGAATGGCGCGGCGCGTGAGTACCTGGAGACGGCAAAGAGTCTTCGTTCGGGGAACAAGCCGACAGTGCCGTCAACGTTGTCACTGGAGATCGCCGTGAATCCGTTCCTGCGCTGGGACGCGCCGACCGTACAGAAGTCGGCCGAGCGCCGGGCCGGATGCTCCCTCGAAAACCCGGTCGAGGTATTCGCGACGATTCGCCGTTGGAAGGACGGGTTCAACTGAGGGCTACCTCTTGTCAGAGCACACTTTTCGTCGCGTCTTTCTGGCGACGTTGATTGGAACCGCATTCACCCTTTCCGCCTGCTCCTCGCTGGTGCGCGAGGCGGCGCCCGCGGAAACTTCCGCGGCAATTGGCGAAGGTGCGGCGCCCGTAACCACCGGGATCGCGTCCGATGCGATCTTCGCGATCGAGGAAATCGCCGCCGACGCGTTGCCGGTCGCGCTCGTGCCGCCGCCCGGGCCGGAGCGCTTCCCGGATCTCCTCGAGCGAATCCGCGCCGGTTATCAGCTCGAGGACGTCGATCAGAAGGCGATCGACCAGCAGCTCGCCTGGTACGCCAACCACCCGGATTACCTCGAGCGCACGTTCGGGCGCGGCGAGCGGTACCTCTACTACATCGTCACGCAGCTCGAAGAGCGCAACATGCCGCTCGAGCTCACCCTGCTGCCGATCGTCGAGAGCGCGTTCGAACCGTTTGGTTATTCGCGCGCCCGCGCCTCGGGACTTTGGCAGTTCATTCCTGGAACCGGCAAGCGCTTTGGCCTGAAGCAGAACTGGTGGTACGACGGACGGCGCGACATCGTCGAATCGACGCGTGCGGCGCTCGACTACCTGCAGTTCCTCCACGAAGAGTTCAACGGCGACTGGCTGCTGGCCGTCGCGGCCTATAACTCCGGCGAAGTCAACGTTCATCGCGCGATCAATCGCAACCTGTCGCTCAACAAGCCCACCGATTTCTGGCACCTGAAGCTGCCGCGTGAAACACGCGCGTACGTGCCCAAGCTGCTCGCGATGAGCCGCCTGGTGCGCGACCCGCAGGTGCTTGGCATCGAGTTCTGGTCGATCGCGAACGAGCCGTACTTCGCCAGCGTCGAGACCGGTGGCCAGATCGATCTCAAGATGGCGGCGGAGCTCGCCGGCATCACGGTGGATGAGATCACCCACCTCAATCCCGCCTTCAATCGCTGGGCCACGGACCCCGACGGGCCGCATCAACTGCTGGTGCCTATCGAGTCGAGCGAGGTGTTCCGCGAATCTCTGGGCCAGGTGCTGCCGGAAGAACGCGTGCGCCTGGATCGCCATGCGGTCCAATCCGGCGATACGTTGTCGACGATCGCGCGCCGATACAGCGTCAGCGTCGCGGTGGTCAAGGAGATCAACGGGCTCAAGGGTACGCAGCTCCGCGCCGGGCAGGATCTTTTGATCCCGGCCAATGGTGCCGCTCTGCACCCGAAAGTCGCGTTGGCCGCCGCGCGCGTCGATGGGCGTGCGCCACCGGTGAATCGCAACAGCCGCACGCACGTCGTGCGTCGCGGAGAGTCGTTGTGGACCATCGCGCGCGCGCATGGCGTCAGCGTCAATTCGCTGGCGAGCCTGAATGGCATGGAGCCGGGCGACCTGCTGCCGGCGGGCCGCAAGATCAAGGTTCGCGGCAGTTCGGGAGCGAGTGGCGCGGTGGTGGTCGCAGGCAATGGTGAGCAGATGACCTACACCGTGCGTCGCGGCGATACGTTGTCGCACATCGCCCGCCGCTTCAGTGTCACCGTGTCGCAGCTCCTCAACTGGAACGGGCTCTCCAAGCACGATCAGATCATGCCGGGGCAGCGCATCGTGATGTTCGTGATGCCCCGTAGCGGCGGCTAGCCGACAGGTTGACGGCTGACGGTTGACGGCAAGAGCGTCTCTCTTCACTGTCAACTGCCAACTGCCAACTGTCACGTTCCAACCATCCCTTTCCCCTTTCTCACTCCGCTACAATCCCTGACATCTCCATCATTGGAGCTTGTCAATGGGATTTCTTGCCGGCAAACGCGCCCTGCTCGTCGGACTCGCCACCGAGCGCTCGATCGCATGGGGGATCGCGCAGGCCATGAAGCGCGAGGGGGCGAAGCTTGCGTTCACCTATCAGAATGAACGCTTGAAGGATCGCGTCGTCGATCTCGCCACACAGCTCGGTTCCGAAATCACGCTGCCGATGGACGTCGCCAACGAGGATGAAATCAGCACGGCATTCGCGCAACTCAAGAAGCATTGGCCGGCGCTCGACATCATCGTGCACTCGGTGGCGTTTGCGCCGCGCGAGGCATTGGCGGGCGGGTTCGTCGACAGCACCTCGCGCGAGTCCTTCAGGATCGCCCACGAAATCTCGAGTTACAGCCTGACAGCGCTGGCCCGCGAGGGCCGCGCCATGATGGCGGGCCGGCACGGGTCGGTCCTCACGCTCACGTACCTGGGCGCGGTCCGATCGATCCCGGCCTACAACGTCATGGGTCTCGCCAAGGCGAGCCTCGAGGCCAATGTGCGGTTTCTGGCCGCGGACCTGGGGCCGCAGGGCATCCGGGTGAATGGCATCTCGGCGGGGCCGATCAAGACGCTGGCCGCGGCCGGCATTGCGGGATTTCGCAAGATGCTCGCGCACGTCGCCGAGACTGCGCCGCTCAAGCGCAACGTCACGATCGACGACGTGGGGAACGCCGCGGCCTTCCTGTGCTCGGATCTCGCGGCCGGAATCACCGGTGAGATTCTGTACGTCGATGCGGGCTACAACACGGTGGGCATGAGCTTCGGCGACGGGAAGGAATAGGCCGCCCCGCCCGATGAGCTCCGAGCCGCGCCAGCTTGCTAACCGAATCCTGATCGGTCTCGTCGTCGGCGCGATCGCCGGCGTAGTGACGCTTGCTCTTGGCGGCATCTGGCCGTCGCTGCTCGCGGGAGCACGCACGCTGTCGACGTGGGTGTTCGATCCGCTGGGCCAGATCTTCCTGCGGATGCTTTTCTTCGTCGTGATTCCGCTGGTGTTTTCGTCGCTCGCCACGGGCGTGTTGCAGCTCGGCCGTCTGAGCCGCCTCGGGCCGCTTGCGGGCCGCACTTTTGCGCTCTTCTTTCTCAACATGGCGATCGCGGTGGCGTTGGGACTGATCATCATGAACGTCGTCGATCCCGGCGGCCGGCTGGATGACGCGACCCAGGCGCGCCTCATGGAAGAATACGGCGGCGCGGCGCAGCGCCACGTCGATCGGCAGGCGCAATCTCCTGACGTGACGCCGGGCGCGATCGTGGACATGTTCATGCCACGCAACCTGTTTGGTGCGTTCGTGGGCAACGACCGCAATCTGCTCGGGGAAGTGCTGCCGCTGATCGTGTTTGCGATCCTGTTGGGTGCAGCCGGAACGATGCTATCGGACGACAAGCGCGCAAAGTTGCACGCCGGGCTCGACATGATCACCGAGCTCATGACGGGCATCGTGCATTTCGCCTTGCGGATCGCGCCTTATGCGGTGCCCGCAATGATCTACAGCATCGTGGTGAAGATCGGCTTCGACATCCTGGTCGCTCTCGGCGTGTTCGTGATCGCTTGTACCAGCATGATGTTGCTGCACTTGTTCGGCACGATGTCCATCTGGCTCCGGATATGGACCAAGTTCCGGCCGCTGGAGTTTTTCCGCAAGATCGAGGCGGTCCTGGTGACGGCGTTCTCGACCAGCTCCAGTGCCGCGACGTTGCCGACCGCCCTGGCCTCCGCGCGCGAGGACCTCAAGCTCCAGCCGAGCGTCGCCGGATTCGTGCTGCCGCTCGGCACCACGATGAACATGAGCGGTACGGCGCTCTACGAGGGCTGCGTCGTGCTGTTCGTGGCGCAGGTGTTCGGAGTCGAACTGGGGTTCGCGCAGCAGGCGATACTGTTGCTGCTCGCGGTGCTGAGTGCCGTGGCCGTGGCGGCGATTCCCGGCGGTTCATTGCCGTTGATCGCGGGCCTGCTTCTGACGTTTGGAATCCCACCGGAGGGCATCGGCATCGTGCTGGGTATTGACCGACTGCTCGACATGACGCGCACGATGGTCAACGTCGGCTCCGACGTCGTCACCACCGCCGTCGTCGACGCCAAAATCAAGACATAGGTACCGGGTTTGCCTTATTGGCCTTTTGCCGTCGGTATCTGCAGAAACGTTTAGCGTCGGTCAAAAGGCCAATAAGGCAAACCCGGTACCTACTCAAATGCTTTAGGGTTCTTGTCGACGTCGGCGCGATTGCGGATCTGCGTCAGATAGCCGATCACCTCGCCCGTCGCGACGCGGCTTGTCACCTGGCGTAGTCGCGCCGCTTGCTGCTCCGGCGTCTCGGCCGTGGTGTCAACACGCGCGCCGCTGAGTGCCAGCACCGCGAAATCGCCGCTGCCGAGCGCGACTGCCTGGTAGTGACGGGTTCGTTGATCGGATTTCGGCTTGGGTGCGGAAAACAAGGCATTACGCAGCTCGACCGGCAACGTGTTGTCCGTGCGAGCGAGCCATTTCGGGCCCTGCGCGTCGACCCTGAGCGCGCTCACCGCCTTCTCCCACGTGGTCGCACCCGAGTTCAGCTGCTCGGCGGTTTCAACACCCGTCTTGCGAGCCAGCTCCTCACCGCGCTGCTTCTCGAGCGCAGCGATAATTGCCCCGCGCACCTGATCGAGCGCCTTCTGTACCGCTGGCTGCCGGGCATCGACGCGCAGCACGATGACGTGGCCCGGTTCGAGCTCGATCGGCTGGCTGTTCTGGCCGTTGAGCACGTCCTCGCTGAACGCCGCCTCGATGACGTCCGGCCGCGCACCGAACGGACCACCGCCCGGCGTGCGTGTAAACCCGGTGACTTCACGCTGGGTGAGGCCGAGCTCGGTCGCCACCGAATCCAGGGTGTCGAGCTTTTCGAACGCCTTGTCGGCCAGTTGCTCCTGGCGCTCGCCAAAGAGCTTCTCGGCTTCCTGGCGCCGGTACTCGTTTTCGAGCTCGGCGCGGGCCTCCTCGAAGCTCCTCTGCTTCCCGGCAGCGATCTCGTCGAGCCGGATGATGTGATAACCGAACTGCGAGCGCACCGGACCGCGGATCTCGCCAACCTTCATCGTGAACAGCGCATCGGCGAACGGCCCGACGAAGAAGCTGCGCTCGGCCCAGCCGAGATCGCCGCCTTGTGCGGCCGAGCCCGCATCCTGCGAGGACTCCCGCGCGAGTTTCGCGAAATCGGCGCCGCCATTGACCTTCGCCAGCAGTTCTTCCGCCTTCGTGCGAGCCGCCGCGTCTTCGCTGTCGCTGCCAACCTGGATCAGGATGTGGCGTCCGCGTCGTTTCTCGGCCTCGACGTAGCGATCTTTCATGCTCTCGTAATAGGACTGCAGGTCCGCCTCATTCACGGCCACCTGAGGCATGAGATCGGACACCTGGAGCTCGACGTATTTCAGCGTCAATGTCTCCGGCGTCATGAACTTGCCTTTGTTCTGCTCGTAGTGCGCACTGATGGCCGCCTCGTCGGGGGCGCTCTGCTTCGCGTACCGGCTCGCCGGGATCACGAACCAGGCCGCTTCACGCTGCTCGCTCTGGAGCGCGACTGCGCGCGCGAGCTCCTGTGTCGTGACGAATGCGGAGACCGCGATTCCATCCTGCAGCTGGGTGACCTGCAGGTCGCGACGCTGGTCGGCTTCGAATGCCGCGAGCGAGATGCCCTGCGACTGCAGCACCCGTGTGGCGACGTCGCTCGAGAACTTGCCGTCGATCTGGAATTCGGGAGTAGCCTCGTAGGCCATGAGCACCTGCTCGTCGCTCACCCGATACCCGAGCTTGGCAGTGCGCTGGTTCATGAGCTCGTTGCGGATGTAGCTCTCGATCAGCCGGTCCTGCAATTCGGCCCGCTGTTCCGGCGGCACTTCGCCGCCATAGGCCTGTTGCAGCCTCGAGAGCTGATTCTGGTACGCGCGGCTGACTTCCTGGAGCGAAATCTTGGTGCCGGGTCGCCAGAATGGCAGATCGTCGCTAGTGACCCTGGCGGCGTAGGTGATTGCGCCGAAGCCGACATCGATGCCCCAGAAAATGAAGGGCACCGCGATGAGGAGGATCACGATGCCCGCGATCCAGCCGGTGATCTTGTCGTGAATCGTTTGCAGCATATGAGTGAGGAAGTTGGCGGAGCGGACGGGACTCGAACCCGCGACCCCCGGCGTGACAGGCCGGTATTCTAACCAACTGAACTACCGCTCCGACGTGGTGGGTGCTGAGGGGATCGAACCCCCGACCTTCGCCTTGTAAGGGCGACGCTCTCCCAGCTGAGCTAAGCACCCGTACGACCGACCCTTCTGGGCCCCTCTGGGAGGGCGCGTAGTGTACGAAAAGGGTAAGGACGGTGCCAGGATTGGCTTACGCCGTCAGTGCGTTTTCGGTGTGCGCTTGGCGACGCGCCGGGCGCGCTTGTCGCTGGCCGCGACCAGGCGGGATTTCTCCGACTCCGCGCTCTCCGGCTCTGCGGCGACCGGTTGCGGCATGTTGCGCATTGCAACCTGCAAGACCTCGTCGATCCACTTCACCGGCTTGATCACGAGCTTTTCCTTGATGTTCTCCGGAATCTCCACCAGGTCCTTGGTGTTCTCATCCGGGATCAGCACCGTCGTGATGCCGCCGCGATGCGCCGCCAGCAGTTTTTCCTTGAGACCGCCGATCGGCAGTACTTCACCACGCAGCGTGATCTCGCCCGTCATCGCCACGTCCGAGTGCACCGGAATCCGGGTCAGCGCCGAAATGAGCGCCGTGCACATGCCGATGCCCGCGCTCGGGCCGTCCTTCGGCGTGGCGCCCTCGGGCACGTGGATGTGGAAATCGTTCTTCTGGTAGAAGTCCTGTTCGAGGCCCAGCATCTGGGTACGGCTGCGCACGACCGTCATCGCGGCCTGGATAGACTCCTGCATGACCTCGCCCAGCTGGCCGGTGTGGATCAGCTTGCCCTTGCCGGCCACGACCGCGGCTTCGATGGTAAGCAGTTCACCGCCCACCTCGGTCCAGGCGAGGCCGGTGACCTGGCCGACGCGATCGGCCTCGTCCGCCTTGCCGTAGCGGAAGCGCCGCACGCCCAGGTACTTGTCGAGGTTGCGCGGATTCACCGAGATCGCTTTCTGCGACGGCTTGAGCAGCATCTGCTTCACCGCCTTGCGGCAGATCTTGGAGATCTCGCGCTCCAGATTGCGGACGCCCGCCTCGCGCGAATAGTAGCGGATCATGTCGAGGATCGACGGATCCGACACCTTGAGCTCGTTCGCCTTGAGGCCGTTGTTCTTCATCTGCTTCGGCACCAGATACTTGCGCGCGATGTTGAGCTTCTCGTCCTCGGTGTAGCCGGGAATGCGGATCACTTCCATGCGATCGAGCAGCGGCGGCGGAATGTTCAGGGTGTTGGCCGTGCACACGAACATCACCTGCGAGAGATCAAAATCGACCTCGAGATAATGATCGCTGAAGGTGGAATTCTGCTCGGGATCCAGCACTTCGAGCAGCGCCGATGACGGATCGCCGCGGAAGTCCATCGCCATCTTGTCCACTTCGTCGAGCAGGAAGAGCGGGTTGTGCACCGCCGCCTTCGCCATGTTCTGGATGATCTTCCCCGGCATCGAGCCGATGTAAGTGCGCCGGTGCCCGCGGATCTCCGCTTCGTCGCGCACGCCGCCCAGCGACATGCGCACGAACTTGCGATTCGTGGTGCGCGCAATGCTCTGCCCGAGCGAGGTCTTGCCGACGCCGGGGGGTCCGACGAGGCACAGGATCGGGCCCTTCAGCGTGTTCACGCGCTGCTGGACCGCCAGGTACTCGACGATGCGTTCCTTCACCTTCTCGAGCCCGTAGTGATCCTCGTCCAGGATCTTCTCAGCGCGCACCAGGTCCTTGAGCACCTTGGTGCGCTTCTTCCACGGCACCTTGACCAGCCAGTCGACGTAGTTGCGAACCACCGTCGCTTCCGCCGACATCGGTGACATGAGCTTGAGCTTGTTGAGCTCGGCAGTCGCCTTGTCGCGCGCCTCCTTGCTCATCCCGGCCTTGGCGATCTTCTGCTCGAGCTCGGCGATCTCGTTCGGGCTGTCCTCCATCTCGCCCAGTTCCTTCTGGATCGCCTTCATCTGCTCGTTCAGGTAGTACTCGCGCTGGCTCTTCTCCATCTGCTGCTTGACGCGGCCACGGATGCGCTTCTCGATCTGCAGCACGTCCATCTCGCCTTCGATCACGGCGAGCAGATGCTCGAGGCGCTTGCGCACATCGGAGATCTCGAGAACCTTCTGTTTCTCGGCCAGCTTGAGCGACATGTGCGCCGCCACCGTGTCCCCGAGCCGGCCGGGCTGCTCGATCCCCGCGAGCGAGGTGAGGATCTCGGGCGGAACCTTCTTGTTGAGCTTGACGTACTGCTCGAACTGCGAAATCACCGAGCGCGACAGCACGTCCATCTCGCGTTCGTCGTACTGCTCGACGTCCGGGAGCGGCGTGATCTCGGCCGCGAACAGATCTGTCGCGACCAGACGGTCGATACGCGTGCGTTCGACACCCTCGACCAGCACCTTGACGGTACCGTCAGGAAGCTTGAGCAGCTGCAGGATCGTGGCAACGGTGCCGATGCGATACAGATCGTCGACCTTGGGATCGTCGACATCGGCCTGTTTCTGCGCGATCAATACGATGCGCTTGTCGGCCTTCATCGCCAGGTCGAGCGCCAGGATCGACTTTTCACGGCCCACGAACAGCGGGATCACCATGTGCGGGTACACGACCACGTCGCGCAGCGGCAGTACGGGAATGGCGGTCGTCGGGGACTTAGGCGTTTCGGCCTGCTCGGTGGTCACGGTTGAGATCCTTTGCGCCGGAGATTGAAGGCAAGCGGCCGGTGGAATGTGAGGCCGCGCCGGACGCTTTCAAGAGAAATGCGGCTAGTGGTGATGGTCCGACCCCGTCGGTCTGCGGAGGTCTTCCACCGCCGTGAGGCGGGGTTCCTCACCGCGATGGACGATGTAGGGCTTGGTCTCGCCCGCGATCACCGATTCGTCGACCAGAATGCGCGCCACATTGCGCATCGACGGCAGCTCGTACATCACGTCGAGCAGCACGTTTTCCAGGATGGTGCGCAGGCCGCGCGCGCCGGTCTTGCGCTGCATGGCGCGATGCGCGACAGCCCGCAGCGCGTCTTCGCGGAATTCGAGCTCCGCGCCCTCCATCTCGAAGAGCTTGTGATACTGCTTGGTGAGCGCGTTCTTGGGCTCGACCAGGATGGACATCAGCGCCGCTTCGTCGAGCTCGTCGAGGGTGGCCACCACCGGCAAGCGACCCACGAACTCGGGGATCAGGCCGTACTTGATCAGGTCCTCGGGCTCGACGTCGTGAAACAGGTCGTTGCCGTGCGGGCGCGCATTGATTTCGCGTATATCCGCGACGAAGCCGATACCGCTCTTCTGCGTGCGGTTCAGGATGATCTTTTCCAGGCCGGCGAATGCGCCGCCGCAGATGAACAGGATGTTGGACGTATCGACCTGCAGAAACTCCTGCTGCGGGTGCTTGCGGCCGCCCTGTGGCGGCACCGAAGCGATCGTGCCTTCGATCAGCTTGAGCAGCGCCTGCTGCACGCCCTCGCCCGAGACGTCGCGCGTGATCGAGGGGTTGTCCGACTTGCGCGAGATCTTGTCGATCTCGTCGATGTAGACGATTCCGGTCTGCGCCTTCTCGACGTCGTAGTCGCACTTCTGCAGGAGCTTCTGGATGATGTTCTCGACGTCCTCGCCGACGTAGCCCGCTTCGGTCAGCGTGGTGGCATCGGCGATCGTGAATGGCACGTTGAGAAGCCGAGCGAGCGTTTCCGCCAGCAAGGTCTTGCCGCAGCCCGTCGGGCCGATCAGCAGGATGTTGCTCTTGGCCAGCTCAACGTCGTCCTTGGCGCGCTCGGAACCCTTGTTCTGCAGCCGCTTGTAGTGGTTGTACACCGCGACCGCGAGCACCTTCTTGGCGCGCTCCTGCCCGATGACGTACTCATCGAGCACTTTCTTGATCTCGTGCGGCTTGGGCAGCTTGTCGCGCGTGCGCTCGGCGCGTTCCTCGAGCTCTTCACGGATGATGTCGTTGCAGAGCTCGACGCATTCATCGCAGACAAAAACGGAGGGCCCGGCGATCAACTTGCGTACTTCGTGCTGGCTCTTGCCGCAGAACGAGCAGTACAGCAACTTGCCTTCTTCGTGCTTGCCCCGGGGATCTTCGCTCATTCAGGGCCCTCTGTCGGAGATGAACCTTTACAAATCATGCGCTTAGGAGCCAGCGCGCACGAAAACTTATAGCATGGCCGCCCTCCCCAACGCAAAGATCGGGGACACCCTGATCGCGATTTGACGACTGCCGTCAACTCTTGGTGGTCACTTCGGCCGGGAGCTGGCTGCGCGTCTCGAGAACGTGATCGATCAGGCCGTATTTCACCGCGGACTCCCCACCCATGAAGTTGTCGCGATCGCTGTCCAGCTTGACCTTTTCGATCGGCTGGCCGGTGTGTTTGGCCAGGATGTGGTTGATTCGTTCCCGGGTCTCCAGGACCTCCCGCGCGTGGATGTCGATGTCGGAAGCCTGCCCCTGAAAGCCGGCGCTCGGCTGGTGGATCATGATGCGCGAATGCGGCAGCGCGTAGCGCTTGCCCTTGGCGCCCCCGGCAAGGAGCACCGCACCCATGCTCGCGGCCTGTCCAACGCAGATCGTGCTCACGTCCGGGCGGATGAACTGCATCGTGTCGTAGATCGCGAGCCCCGCGCTCACGGAGCCGCCCGGGCTGTTGATGTAGAGCGCGACATCCTTTTCCGGGTTCTCGGACTCCAGGAACAGCATCTGGGCCACGACCAGGTTGGCCATGTAGTCCTCGACCGGGCCGACGATGAAGATCACGCGCTCCTTGAGCAAGCGCGAATAGATGTCGTAGGCCCGTTCGCCGCGAGCGGTCTGCTCGACGACCATGGGAACGAGATTCAGCGAATGAGTATGGGACATGGGATAGGGGAGTTCTCCGTTGACAGTTGGCGGTTGGCAGTTGGCGGTTGGCGGTTGGCGGTTGGCGGTTGGCAGTTGACGGTAATCAGGAGCCAAAGTTCGTCAGCTCCTTGAACGTGGTCGGTTTGTCGGTCACCTTGGCACGCTCCAGCAGCCAGTCGACGGCCTGTTCCTCCATGACGAGCGAGTGAATCTGGCTCATCGCCTCACGGTTGTCGCGGTACGCCTGCATGATCTCCTGCGGATTGTCATAAGTCGAAACAATCTCCTCCAGCCGCGCATTGACCCGGGCACGGTCAAGCTGGATCTTCTGGGACTTGAGGATCTCGCTGACCAGGAGCCCCAGCGCCACGCGCCGCTTCGCGGCCTCCACGAACGGCTCGCGTGGAGGAATCTTCGAGGCCTCGCGCACGCCCATGCGGCGCGCGGCTTCGATCTGCAGGTCGCGGATCTGCGCCTCCACCAGCGAGGCGGGCAGCTCCAGCGGATTCGCGGCCAGCAAGCGGTCGAGAGCCTGGCTCTTCAGCTTCACTCGCACCGTCTGTTCGAGCTCACGGCGCATGTTGTCGGCGACGTCCTGCCGCAGTTTCTCGATGCCGCCTTCCGCGACTCCGAACGCGGCGCAGAACGCCTCGTCCAGCGCCGGTGCTTCGGCCTCTTCCACGGCCTTAACCTTGATCTGGAATAGGGCCGTCTTACCGGCCACCGCTTTGCCGTGGTAGTCGTCGGGGAAACGGATCTCGACCGGGACCTCGGCCCCCGGTTCCTGTCCGACCAGGGCCCTCTCGAACTCGGGCAACATGCGGCCTTCGCCCAGCACGATGCGCGCACCCTCGGCCTTGCTCCCATCGAACGACGCACCGTCGATCGTGCCGACGAAATCGACGATCACGCGATCGCCGTTCCGGGCCGCACGCGTCACGGATTTCCAGTTGGGCCGCTGCTTGCGCAGGTTCTCGATCATCGCGTCGATGTCCGCCTCGCTGACCGTCGCGACAGGACGTTCGACTGCGAGATTGTCGAGACCATTGAGCTTGATCTCGGGCAAGACATCGAAGATGGCCGTGTACTTGAGGTCCTCGCCCTCGCCCATGCTGATCGGCTCGATGCGCGGGCCGGCGGCCGGAACGAGTTTTTCCTGCGTCACCGCCTCGGTGAAGCTCGTCCGCAGGAGCTCGCTCACGACCTCGCGGTGAATCTGGCTGCCGAACTGCTGCCGGACCACCTTGATCGGCGCTTTGCCGGGACGAAAGCCCTTGAGGCGCAAGGTGCGGCTGAAATCCTTGAGCCGTGCGTCCACGGCCTGCTCGACCCGGGCAGCCGGAACCTGCACTTCCATGCGCCGCTCGAGCCCCTGCGTTGATTGAACCGAAACCATCATTACTCCACTACCTCTTATCTGCTCCCTCTCCCGCCTCGCGTGAGAGGGCCGGGATGAGGGTCTCATCGGCGAACTGGTGCGAAAGGAGAGATTCGAACTCTCACGGGTTGCCCCACCGGCTCCTAAGGCCGGCGCGTCTACCAGTTCCGCCACTTTCGCTTCAAGCGACTCCGCCCTGCGAACAAGGGCGGGAATTATAGCTGAGCCGCGTCTGCAGCGGTCAGCTGCACCCGGCCGGCGAGCGCGTCCGGAGCGGGGAATATAGGGAAAAGCCGGGTAATTCCGCGTGTTGAAAAAACTCGGCGCGATGTCCGCCGGCAGCACCGCCGGGCAAACACCGCGCCGATCAGGGGGCCGATTACTTCGTGACCGAGCCGACGAGCACCGGAGCGTTCTTCTGCTGGTGAAGTGCCGTCAGCTTGGGCTGATTGATCTGCGCGACCGCGTCGTCCAAGACCGCTGAGTAGCAGCGCTTAATGCTCTCCGTCCGCTTCGCGTCCCAGGGTGAGGAACTGTCGACGCAGACGAGTCGGGCGCCGTTCTTGATGCGTGCGTAGAGCTCAGCGACGTCATCGGTCTTGGACAGGTCGAGGTCACTGAACCCGATCCGCATGGCCGACTCGCCGCTCCTGGCGGTTGCGGCCTGGTCGGCAAGCGCCAGCGAGGAGACGCCAAGGAAGGAGGCGGTCAGGGTCAGCACGGTGATCGTCTTTGCAATTGAAGTCGTCATGTCGTTTCTCCCAGTGGTTGAGTGGATCGTTCCGCCGGTGTTGCGTGGTCCGTCCGGCTGGGGCGTAAACTCGCCCGGGAGGGACTGAAGAATCTTTGGCGTCCTGCTGAAACGGTCTGAGATCTTCTGAAGAACCGCGATGGACGAGCCCCAAGCACGTGAAGTCTTTGAATTCGGGGAGTTTTTGGTAGACGCCGGCCAGCGCCTGCTGCGTTCACGCGCCGACGGCGAACCCATTCCGCTGACGCCGAAAGTGTTCGAAACGCTGCTCTTCCTGGTCGAACACTGCGGCGAGCTGGTCGACAAGGCGACGTTGATGACGGCCGTATGGCCCAACGTCGTCGTCGAGGAGAACAATCTCAACCAGGCGATCTCGACGCTGCGCAAGGCGCTCGGCGAGAGCGCGGTTGAGCACCGCTTCATCGTCACCGTTCCCGGGCGCGGATATCGGTTCGTGGCCCCGGTGAAGCGCGTGTCGAGACCGACGACGTGGCAAGTCGAAACGCTGGCGACACCATCTCCCGACCCTTCGCCGAGTTCCGCAAATGATGCAGCGCCTTCCGAAGCCGCCAGCGGAATTCTGGCATTGACGACCGGCAAGCCATCGCGAATCGTGCTTCCGGTCGCGCTGGCGCTGGTCGTCGCGATTGCGCTGTGGGTGTCGATGCGCACGCCGGAAAGTCCACGCGCCGTCAGCGGGCTTTCATCGGACACTGCGACGATAACCGCAATCGGTTCCGAGACGCCGACAGCGGGCAAGCTGCGACTGGCAGTACTGCCGTTCGAAAACCTGAGCCCGGACCCCGGCAACGCCTTTTTTGCGGACGGCTTGCACGAGGAGATCATTTCCACGCTCGCGCGCCGCGCCCCGGGCATCGAGATCATTTCGCGCACCACGATGATGGGTTACCGGGCCCGGCCGAAGCCGGTGCAACAGGTCGCCGGGGAGCTGGCGGCGAGTCACGTCCTCGAAGGCTCGGTGCGGCGTGAACAGAACAAAGTACGCATGACCGTGCAACTCATCGATGCGCGTATCGATCGTCACTTATGGACGCAAAACTATGACCGCACGCTGAGCGACGCGCTGACGCTGCAGAGCGACGTTGCCGGCGAGGTGGCCTCGCAATTGTCCATACAGCTTTCCGGTGGGACGCAGCCAGCGGCTCCGCTGACGCAGAATCCGGAAGCTTACGACCTCTATTTGAAGGCGCTGCTTGCGCGGGTATTCCTGACCCAATTCGCCCCGATCGAGCGCTACCGACACGTCGAGGACCTGCTCAGTCGTGCAATCGACCTCGATCCCAAGTTCGCCGCCGCGTATGCGCAGCGAGCCACGTTTCGCGGGGCGATGGTCGCGTTCAACTACGATGTCAGCGCGGAACAAGTACGCCGGATACGCGAAGACGTGGATGCCGGCTTACGCCTTGCCCCCGCTGATCCACTGGTGCTGGCCGCCGAAGCACTCTACTGGAGCTGGGTCGAGCGGGACCTTGCCCGCGGATTGAAGAGCTTTGAAGCTGCAGAGAGAGCTGGGCTCACCGATCCGATGTTTCTGTTCGGTAAGTCAGCTCTGACGTTCCGTGCGCGTCGCATCGACGAGACTTTGCGATTCAATGAGCGCTTGATGGCACTCGATCCGGGAAATCCGTTCCTCCTCACCAATAGCGCGGCAATGCTCTACGGCATGCACAGGCCCGTCGAGGCGCTCCGCATGATCGATCGTGGGCTTGAACAGTTTCCCGATGATGTCGGGATGCCGCTGCTCCGGGGACAGGTTATCTTCGGTCACACCGGACGGACTGACGAGTGGCGTGCCAGGCTGGATCGTGCCAGTGCCATCACGAGCCCGCTGGCGCTGCTCGATCAGCACTTCAATCTCCTGCGAATGGAGAAGC
This sequence comes from Steroidobacteraceae bacterium, assembly GCA_036515135.1. Lineage (GTDB taxonomy): Bacteria > Pseudomonadota > Gammaproteobacteria > Steroidobacterales > Steroidobacteraceae > DATBVX01. The sequence goes on along the minus strand of DATBVX010000018.1, from coordinate 2,078 downwards.
GCTACGCCGAGCTTCAGAAGTTGCTTGACGGAGTGACCGAGACGACGGTACGTGTCATATCTGGCTCCCTCGGCGGTGGATTCTACGGCGTCGGGGAGCGTCCAACGGCGCTATACCGGGGCTGGACCGCGCTTTTGCGCGGCGACCCCGTGCAAGCGGCCAAGCATGGCCGTAGCGTGCTCAGGTTCGTCGAGCGGCAACAGGAGACCGATGCCAACAAGTGGTTTCTGCGCCTGCTGACGGCGCAGGGAAACGCATTTCTTGGGCAGAAGGAGCGCGCCCATGAGGCCGCACGCGAGGCTCTCGAACTCATGCCGCCGTCCCGCGACGCGTTGAGTTGGCTGTCTGCGGCCGGCGGCAGTGCAGCGGCATACGCCTGGTCTGACGCACAGAATGAGGCCGCGGCGCTGCTGGAAGAAGTGGCCGCGGCGATACCCTCTCCGGGACCCGCGTGGGTTGCCCGTGATCCCCTCTTTACAGTTCCACTCGCGCAGAATTCCCGCTATCGAGTGCTCGTGGAACGAGTTGAAGCAGAAATGCGCGCGGCAAGGCTCTAGCGCCGAGGCTCGCGGAATGCACGGATCTGCTCTAGTCACCCTCCTGACTTTCTCCGCAGCTCTGGCCTCGACAGCTGTTGCCGAGCCGATTCTTCTGCACGACGTCCGCGTAATCGACATGGTGACGGCGGGCGAGCCGCGCCACGCTGACGTGTTGATCGAGGGCGAGAAGATCGCTGCCGTCGTTGAGCCGGGCAAGGTTCTCACCGCGGGGGCGCGCGAAATCGACGGCAAGGGCCGGTTTCTCGTTCCCGGGCTCGCGGAAATGCATGCCCACTTGCCCACGAATCCCGAGCAGCGCGCGCAAACCGAGGATCTGCTCGCCCTTTTCGTCGCCAACGGCGTGACCAATATCCGCAGCATGCTCGGCGATCCGTGGCACCTCACGCTGCGCCAGGAGCTGGCAAGGGGCAAGATCCTCGGACCCAGGATGTTTGCGGGTGCACCTTCGTTGAACGGCAGCACCGCGCCGGACGTGGAAACCGGCGCCCGGCTCGCCCGCGAATATGCGGCGGCAAAGTACGACTTTCTCAAACTCCATCCGGGTCTGAAGCGCGAAGTCTTCGACGCGATCGCAAAGGTCGCCCGCGAAACGGACACGCCGTTTGCCGGGCATATCTCCGACGCCGTGGGCATCGAGCACGCCCTCGATTCCGGCTATGCAGCCGTGGATCACCTCGATGGCTATCTCAACGCGCTGGCGGACGAGAATTGCCGCCGACAGCGCGTCGCGGGACTCTTCGCGATCGGCCTCGTCGATTGCCTGGATGCCGGGCGCATTCCGGCGCTGGTCAAGCGCACCTTGAGCGCGGGCACCTGGAACGTGCTGACGCAATCGTTCCTGGAGGGGTTTGCGTTTCCGCCGGCGAGCATCGACGAATTGCGTGCCCGCCCTGCAATGAAGTACCTGCCGCCCGCGACGGCCGGGGACTGGATCGCCGCCCGGGCGCGCTTCCTCGGTACGCTGTCGCCATCGAAGGCGCAGTTCGAACGCTTTATCGATCTGCGGCGGCAGTTGATCCGGGCGCTCTACGAGGCCGGCGCGCCGCTCCTCGCTGGCTCGGACTCACCGCAGATTTTCAACGTGCCGGGTTTTTCAGCCCACGACGAGCTCGAGGCCCTCGTTGCCGCGGGTCTGCCGCCGCGGGCGGCGCTTGAAGCTGCAACGATCAACGTAGCGCGTCATTTCAAGCGAGTCGGCGAGTTCGGCGCGATCGCCGCCGGTCAGTCGGCAGACCTGGTGCTGCTCGATGCAAATCCGCTCGAGAGCATTGCCAACACCCGCCGCATTGCCGGTGTCATGGTTCGCGGCCGCTGGTTCGATCGTCCAGCACTCGACGCGATGCTTGCCGGCATCGCCGCCCGGCAAGCATCGCGTTAGGCGTGCCCTGCCCTACTTGGTCGCGGCGCCGACGAGCACGGGCTTGGTCTTTTCCCGATGCAGCGCGGTGAGCTGCGGTCGGTTCACTCGGGCGACTGCATCCTCGATGACGGTTGTGTAGCAGCGCTGGAAGGTGGTGC
>DATBVX010000017.1:0-4896 GCA_036515135.1 Steroidobacteraceae bacterium | reverse complement strand
ACGAAGAGATCGCCAGCTCTCAGGTCCTGCGCGCGGCGCTGATCGCGGCGACGTGTGCGGCGATCGTGTATTGGCTGGTCGAAACCGCGCCCACGCCGTCGCTCATTCTCTTCTGATCAGTCGGTGCGGTACTTCTCGTGGCAGGCCTTGCAGGCATCAGCCAGTTCGAGGAATGCTGCTGAGGATTTGTCGAAATCCCCATCCTTCGCGACGACCGCAAGCGTCGCCGCCTTGCCCCCCATGGTTTTCATCAGCTGGGTGAATTCGTCCATGTTCTCCCAGATCTCGGGGCGCGCGCGAGTCGTTGCGCCCGTTGCCGAGTCCGGTGGATAGCCCTCCAGCAGCATCGGCGCCATCGTCGCCACACGTTCGGCGCGGCGCGCGAATTCCGCCGCATCGTACGGCATCTTGCCCTGCGCCATTCCGGCGACGGGTCCGAAGTTCCACAGGATGACCTTGTACACCGATTGGCGATACTTGATCGCCTGCTCGGCCTTCGACGGCGGTGCATTCTGCGCGCGCACCCCGAGCATGGATCCCACGAGCGCGGCGAGAAGCGCGGCAACCGCTGCCTTGGAGAGTCGATGCCAGTGGAAGGTCCGTGACTCGCTCATTGGATTGAATCCTCCGCTGCTCAACTCTTGGCCACCTGCTTGTCGATGGCCGCCTTGTGATCGCGCAGGATGCGCCGGATCTCCGCCATCGGCGGACGGTCCGCCATGCGGCCGATCAGATCGGCCAGCTCGTGCCACTTGCGGCCCCAGCCCAGCAGTCTCACTGCATCTGCGACTACCGTCTTCTCGCGCTCGGGCGACGTGCGCGTGCGCACTACCGGTGCGTGATGGCCGTGCTTGGCTTCGCGCCGCGCCGGCTTTCGCGGTTCCGGCTTGTGCGAGTGCGCGTGACGTCCTGAATCTCGCGTCGTCGCCCGCGCAGGCTGCGGCGTGGCGACCGGCGGTCGCGGTATCGGGCGCGTTTCGCTGCGGGCATGCACCGCTTCACGGGGTTGAGTGACGACCGCGCTCTCGCGCGTCGGCTCCTCCCGTGCGGGTGCGGTCGGCATCTGCTGCGTTTGCGAGACGGACTTGAGATCGACCTCGTTCTGCAGTTCCGCGAGCGGGATGAAACGTTCGATGTGCTGCGAGCCGACCAGGTTGGTCAGGAACGCCATCAGCTCCAGTGCGTCGGAAAACGTGGCATCGCCCATCGCAGCGCGCGAGTCGAGGTGCTCCTTGAGTGACAGGGCCTTCTGCCTGGCGAGTTCCAGGATCCAGCGCGACGGCCGGTCGTGCGTGACCCACGGCTGCACCTTCCAGTAACTGGCGTCGTCCAGCGCCGAATACTTGAGGTGCAGCTCGAGGCTGCTGAGCCACTTATCGATCAGTTCGCTGACGCGCTTGTCGGCTGGGTTCACTAGCGGTCCTAAGGCTCCACGATGCGTGCGCGTAAGCTAAACCATGCATCGGATCGTGACCAGCGGGGGCGGAGCACGCGCTTTAAGTGGCGCTCCCGGAGGAATTGTCAGGTACCACCCCTGGCCGGCACCTCCTTGGGGCCCGCTGTCGCCTCGTATCAATCATCGTCGAGAATCGTAACGGTTGTGCGCGTGACCGGCCCAAGACGACCGCGGCCCGAAACGCCAATAAGCTCGATCTCAAACGACTCGTTACCTTCAGTGCGCGTGTCGCGCACGATCGGCACGTAGATCACGCGCACATCGTGTCCTTCGGGAATGTCGGTGACATTGATGCCATCGATTCCGTAGTCGCTCCCCGGCCGGGCGGAACCCGGATTGGCACGCCACTGCACGCGTGCCGACCCGCGCAAGTCATCGAGTCGCCTCACTCTCACGACCGCTAACACTGCGCGCTCGTCGACCGCGATTGTGGACTGCTCGAGCGAAACCCGGCCGCGCGCTGCGATTTGCGCCGGGCTGGCCGTGCTCGCCGTTGCAGGCGCATTCGTCGGACCCCTGCTCGCTGCAAGGCGTGATTCAGTGGTGGCAGCTCCCGAATCGCGGACTGCTTGCGTGTGCGTCCCGCCTGGCCGCACTTCGTACACGGTAGACGCCGTCATCGCAGTCTCCATAGCCGCTGGTTGCGGACGGAGCACTGGTGCCGGTGATTGAGGCGTCTGGGCTGGATCGCGACCCACTCGGAAAAAGATCGCCGCGATAAGAAACGCGCCGAGCGCCATTGCGGCGAGCCGGCCAGCGAGTGCAGCGCCGTACCTGTGCTTCCGCACCGGGATATCGAGCTCGGCGAGAAACTCGCGCACGCTCGATGTTCGATCGCGATTGGACCATTGCAGACCGCGTTCAATCGCCGCGAAATGGTGGTGCGAAAGCTCGGGTGCCGGGGCAATGCGCATCCCCCGATCGCGTGCGTCGATGATCAATTGACGGCCGAAGGGGTGACGCCCCGTCAGCACCTCGTAGCTCACGCATGCAAGGCTGAAAACATCGTCGCGTTCATTGGGAGGTTCCCCATCCAGGACATCGGGGCTCGCATAACGACGCGTCGCGGCCGTCACGCGCGGGCCGGGCAAAAGCGGGTCCGCGGTGCGTTTGTCCGTTGGTTGGGTCACGACGCCAAAGTCCAGCACGCGCACCTGCCTGGTCGGCGTCACGAACACGTTGCCAGGCTTGAAGTCACAATGCAGCACGCCGTGCTCGTGCGCGAAGGCGAGTGCCTCGCCGCAGCCGGCAATGATTTCCAGAGCCTCCGATTGCGGCAGTCGCGCGGCCTTGTGGCGCGCCAGAAGAGAGCCGAGCGACTGGCCATCGAGCAGTTCCATCGTCAGAAACCATGTGCCTTGCTCGCAGTCGATTTCGATAGCGCGCACGATTCCGGGGTGCACAAGTTCGTGCGAGTGGTGGAACTCGCGCTTCATTCGCTCAGTGATGTCCTCGCGATCGCGCAACTCCTCGTGCGCCACCTTGAGTGCCACATACGCGTCTCGATCCGCAGGATCGCGTCGCAGGTCGCGCGCACGAAATACGATGGCGGTGCCGCCGTTGCCGATCTGGCTTTCCAGCACGTAGCGATCGCGAATCGTGGCGCCAGCGATGAACTGCGGATGCATCGGGGACGGTGCTGCTGCCTCCGTCGTTGCGACGCGTTCGGCGGGTCCTACCGGGCGGACGGTGCTCGCGACCATGTCGACAGTCGGGTCACGATCGACAAGCGCCGACGGCACAAGATCGTCAGTGTTGGCATCATCACCCGCCTGATACCAGCGCTCCATCTGCTGCTGCAGTTCGTCGTAGTCTGCAGCGGAGAGAAGACCTTGAGAGCGCGCCGTGCGCAAAGCTTTCCGCACCCCGCGCCACTGTGCCGTGCCGAACGAGGAGGGATCCTCCCCGGCGAGGGCGTGAGCGCGTTCGGCGCGTTCCTGTGAAAGGAGCCGACTAACCAGTTGATTGACGTGCGGATCCGCGTCCATAGTGAATGCGTCGGCCGAGCACCGCTGAATCGCGCCTCACCGCAAACTCAAAGGCAAGTGTCGCCTCGTTCTTTTGCTTGGGGTTTCCCTACACCGGATTGAAGCGGTCGAAGTCTGCGCTCACCGGCGGTCAGCAGGGCGGGCAATAGACATAATGAACCGCCGGGAAACGCTTGATTGCTCTCCCGAAGTTGACCTCGCGCCGGCCCGGCCGTCAGGCCAATCTCCGATCGAGACGCCGCCGACTGTGAAAGGTCATCGAAGGAAAACAGTCGACCTTCTCTTGCACACGCCCAAAGCGCCGCATGCGCTTGAGCAACTCCCCGAAGATGATGGTCATCGCAACCCGGGCGATCATCGCTCCGTGAGGACCGCGCGCCCCCAGCGATCGAACCCCGACGGTTCGAATATTCTTGCGGAGCGCACCCGTCGAGTGGCGCTCCCAGAGGGATTCGAACCCTCGTACCAGCCTTGAGAGGGCTGTGTCCTGGGCCTCTAGACGATGGGAGCGTCGGCGGGGTTGGTGTCGGGGGCCGCGTGGCCGGAAAATCGGGGTGCTATTATACGGGCCGCATCTCACCGCTCAAGCGGAAAGAATTTGAACGTCGCACCCGCCGGCGCGCAGCCCCGCATCGTTTCGCGCTCCGAACATCCGATTTCGCGCAATGCAATCTCGGCCAACGCGCTCAGGGTGCTCTATCGCCTCAAGGAGGCCGGCTACCAGGCATTCCTGGTGGGCGGCAGCGTGCGCGATCTGCTCCTCGGGCTGCAGCCCAAGGACTTCGACATCGCCACCAACGCGCTGCCCGAGGAAGTCAAAGCGCTGTTTCGCAACTGTCGTCTCATCGGCCGGCGTTTCCGCCTCGCGCATGTGTTCTACGGCAGCGAGATCGTCGAGGTGGCTACGTTTCGTGCCGCGCACGAGTGGCAGCCGGAGGAACGGGACGAGGACGAATGGCGAGCTGCGGGCGAGAATTCCGAGCGGCTGCTCGATGCGCGCGGGCGAATTCTCCGCGACAATGTCTACGGCACGATCGAGGAGGATGTGTGGCGGCGCGATTTCACCGCCAATGCGCTCTACTACAACATCGAGGATTTCTCGGTGTGGGATTTCGTCGGTGGGGTGGAGGACGTCGGCGCACGGCGGCTGCGCCTGATCGGTGATCCGGTCACCCGCTATCACGAAGATCCGGTGCGCATGCTGCGCGCCGCGCGTTTCGCCGCCAAGCTCGGCTTCACGCTCGATGCTGCGACGGAAAAGCCCGTGCGGGAACTGGCATATCTGTTGACACACGTTCCGCCGGCGCGCCTGTTCGACGAAATGCTGAAGCTCTTCCTGAGCGGCTTCGGCGCGCCCGCACTCCGACTGCTGCGGAACTACGGCTTGCTGGCACCGCTTTACCGCCCGACCGCGGAACTGCTGGAGCGTGATCCGCAAGGCCCGGCGGCGCG
>DATBVX010000016.1:0-3603 GCA_036515135.1 Steroidobacteraceae bacterium | reverse complement strand
CGACGTCGCCATCGTGCGCTCGATGCCGGTCTAGGCCGCCTGGAAGGCGTTCTCCTGGTACATCTCGTTGCCGGCCATCACGAGCTCGGTGGTCGCCGTGTTCATGCCGGAAATGGCGAGCAGCGTGAGGATAACCAGCAGCACCAGGCCGACCACGAGGGCCGCGCCGCGCTCCGCGAGTCGAAAGCGTGTCGTTCTCATGTCTGTGTGTTCCGGACCTGGATGGTGCGCGAGACGAGCAGACGCCTGAAGCCATCGTTGGGTTGATAGTTCGTGACGTCGGCGTAGTTGTAGGTATTCGCGTCGGTGAATCCGATCTCCACATTCTCGGCGCGTACCAGAATCCACACGCGCACCGTCGCGACCAGCCCGGTGTTCAGGAGCGGATCATCCGGATCGACGTAGCGCGTCGGTACGCCGGTGTAGAAATCCGGGAAGCCGTTGGCGTCGGCGTCGTCGGGCGCGCCGTCGCCGTTGCCATCAAAGCCCGGATCGACCCCGAACTGCACCTGCAGGTCCTCGACGCCGGGCATGATCTCCTCGTCCTGGATGCTGGGTCCGGCAACCAGATCCTTGCGTCGCAGGGCCGGGATGTCATCGCGGAGATTGGATTGGTTGGAGACGTAGTAGGCGCGCACGATCAGGTCACGTACATCGGCGTTGGGACCAAATGGTGGCGTGTTGGTAATCGGCGCCGGCGGCGTAGCCGAATTGAACACCCGGCTCGTGGCGCCGGCACGGGTGGTGAACACCTGCAGCCGGTTCGCGGCTGCCGGCACGACTTCGGTTCCCGCACGGCGGATGACAACCAGATCGGTCGATTCGCGCACGCCGTCGGTTGCCGCGCAGTCGAGCGGCCAGCTGGTGTCGTCGAGATCGTTCGCGCCGTCGACGGCTCGCCTGAGGTCGATCGGGAAAGTCGCGCCGCAAGTGGCCGCGCCGCCCGGGACTGCCAGCGGAGAATTGCCGACGGTGCCAGTGATCAACAGGGGATCGCTCGTCATGCCCCAATGGTTGGCGAGCCGCAGGTCCGGCTCGATCATGCTGAGTGCGAAACGGGCGTTCTCCTGGAGGCGCGCCATGGTCTCGTTGACCGCGTAGGTGTTGCGGCTTTGCACGTAGACCGTGACGGCGCCGATGATCAGCAACGAGCCAATCGTGAGCGCGACCATCAGCTCGATGAGGCTCAATCCCGCTGATTTGCGCATCATGCTTTTCATATCTGCATCGTTAGGACGTAGGTCAGCGCTGCGTCTGCGCCGGGTTCGGACCACGTGACGGTGATCGTGTACTGGTTGGGGACGATCGCGTCATCCACTTCGATGATGCCGTTGGGTGTGTCGGCACCATCCCCGGGGAGCTGGTTCTGGATGGCCGCGCGCCATCGCGCCTGGTCATCCTGCGCGAGCTCCGCAGGATCGCAGTTGACCGTACCCGCAACGCATCCCTGGGTTGCCGGACTGGCAGTCGCGGTGAGTTCCCAGGCAGTGGGCTGCTCGCGGTTGGAGCGAATGCGGTCCGCCATGTCCGCTGCGAGATTGACTGCCTGAGTGCGATAGATCGCCGAGCGGCCCGCACGCAGGCTCTCGACATAGAGGGCGGCGATGCCAAGCATGCCGACGGACAGTACGACCAACGCAACCAGGGCTTCGACGATGCTGAATCCGGAGGCAGTTCTTCGGTCTGTGCGCATCGCTTCCATGTCAGGTCTCCGGGCAATTGGCCGCATCGCCGAGAGGAGCAAGCTCGACCTGTCGCTTGAGAACCGCGGGGCGGCCGGTGGGGCTCAGAAGCATGGCGCGCTTGCGGTAGATCTCGCCGACCAACGAGTCGCCGCGCTGATCGCAGATGACGACCAGCGTCGTCGCCACGTTCCCGCCGACGGACGGCTGCGCGAACCCGTTCGGCGCGAACGAGACGAAGCCACTGCCATTGGCAGTCAATGAAAGGCTGGTGTGCGGTGGCCTGTGGGCGGCGATCACCGCCTCGTCATCGTCGATCACGGCGTCGTCATTGGTATCCACCCATACCGCCCAGCCGCCGAATTGCGCCGCGCACTCGGGTGCGTCGGCCTCGGGGTTCGCGGACGCGCAGAGGGCGACCGGGAGCTGGCGCTTGATGGCCTCGGAACGCGCAAGCTGGACGGACGCAAGCAGATCGTTCGCGGCGCCAGTCATCCGGCTGTTCATCATGAACTCGCGGAAGTTGGGCGCGGCGATCGCGAGAATGACGCCAACCACCGCCAGCGCCATCATGAGCTCCATCAATGTGAAGCCTCTTATTCTTCGATCCCCCATGGCGTGGACTATATCGACGTACGTCACCAGCGGCGTGGCAGTCCCGATCGGCGGACCAATTCAGCCGACGAACGGCTGCCGTAATACGCAATAATTCGACTTAACGCGGCGCACTCTGAACTTAACGGGCATTTTTGCGCTGATCGCTACTGACACCGCAGCGGTCTTCCAGCCGCGTCGCGCGATGACACACGCGGGCGTCCCGTTTGGCTCACGATGATCGCGCGCGCCGCAAGCGTGCCGCGCGAGTCGCAGAAGACGAAGCTCGCGGTCGTTCCCGCGAGCGCCACCGGCCAATACGTGACGGCGTTGCGATTGGCGCGCACGACGACGTGCTCGCTGCGAGGCTGGATCATCAATATCGGCTCGCCCGCGTCGATGCGCGGCGGCGCATCGTGATCGCGGTTGACGAATGCAATCCAGCCCTCGCTCCAGGCGCTCGTATCGGTCGAGCATCGTGTGCCATCGCGGCTCTTGCAGATCACAACCGGCTCCGCGCGCAGGATCGCGGCGCTGCGCGCGCCATGCAGAGCGCGCAGCAGGGCATTCACCTGCTCCGTCCGGCGCGCATTCAGGGCGATTTCGCGAAAGCTGGGGGCCGCAACCGCCAGCAGGGTGGCGACGGTCGCAAGGGTTACGAGGAGCTCCAGCAGGCTCAGCCCGCGTGCTTCCCTGGACGAATTCATTGCGGCCTCCGTGCCGAACGAGCCCAAGGTGCAGTCCGCCGCTCGCCAGGGTCCACGGGCATATCCGGCCCGATCGCCGGGTTTCAGCCGATACGCCGGCAAGCCCCTGATTCACAAGCAGAGATAACTCCGTATAATGCCGGTCCATGTTGGCTGCCCATCCCCAACGTCTGGCACCGCGCGACGATGTCGTCCGCATGCTCCAGGCCCACGGCATCAGCCCGACCGAGCAGCGTATCCGCGTCGGCGAGATCATGTTCGCGGCCGCGCAGCACCTCTCGGCCGAGCAACTCCTCGATGGCCTGCGCGTAGCCGGCGCGCGCATTTCCAAGGCGACCGTATACAACACGCTCAATCTGTTCGCGGCTTGCGGACTGGTGCGGCAGGTGAATGTCGACTCGACCCGCGCCTGCTTCGATTCGAACACCGCGCTTCACTATCACTTTCACAATCTGGACACCGGCGAGCTGATCGACGTCGGCGTCCCCGAAGTGGAATTTCGCCGGCTGCCGGACCTGCCCTTGGGCACCGAGCTCGCGGGCGTCGACGTGGTCATCCGGGTACGCCGCAAGGCCTGAGTTCTCCGCTACAATTCCCGACCCCTGCCGGAGTAGCTCAGT
>DATBVX010000015.1:0-6123 GCA_036515135.1 Steroidobacteraceae bacterium | reverse complement strand
AACAGGAGCAACACATGTTGAAGACAGTTCAGAAGGGTTTCACCCTGATCGAACTGATGATCGTGGTCGCGATCATCGGCATCCTGGCGGCCATCGCCATTCCCGCGTATCAGGACTACACGATTCGTTCGCAGGTGACGGAAGGCCTCAATCTCGCCGGCGCGATCAAGGCGGCGGTGGCAGAGACGTTCGCCCAGACGGGCACGTGGCCGACGACCTTGACGGAGCTCGGCATCGTCGATTCGGGTGGCACCGAGACGCCGCCGCAGGGCAAGTACGTTTCGGGCGTGGACATGGTCGGAGCCGGAACGATCCAGATCACCTATTCCAGCCCAACCAGCGGTGGTCAGGCGAACGAGGTTCTCGACACCGAGACTCTGTCACTGCAGGCGTGGGTGAGTCAGAACGGGGACATCGTGTGGCGCTGTGGTAATTCTGAACCGCCCGATGCGGGTGGCAATACTGTGGATTCCGATGCCGCCGGTACACCGTCGGTCGATTCGGCTGCCAACTCGACTGTGTTGGACAAGTACATGCCGGCTGTCTGCCGCACAGGCTTCGGTACCTGATCTAAGCTTCAGGCCTTTGCCTCCATCGAAAGCCCCTCTTCGGAGGGGCTTTCTCTTTTTGGAGACTGTCCGGTTCGGCAGATCTGCCAGGATCCGGCGCCGCCCGCGGCACGGCTGTGAGGCTGATCACGCAGCAAATCGCGCTCAATGTGCGAGGATGGCCGCCGATTTAACAATTGATCCCCCATCCCAGTTGGGTAGACTGGGGCAGTTTCTTTGGGGGTCCAGGCCATTGGCAGATCTGATAGTTCAATGAACGACAACGCCATGATGGCGCTGGGCGCCAGCAAGTCCGGCCTGGGTGGCCTGCCGCAGCGGCTCGTCCAGGATGGTCTCGTGGATGAAGCCACGATGATGGACGCCATGGCCGCCGCCAAGGAGAGGCGTGTCAGCGTTGTGACCCAGCTCGTCAACAGCGGCGCGGCGGGTGCGCGGGAAATCGCCATCGCTGCCTCCCACGAGTTCGGTGTTCCCCTCCTCGATCTGGATTCAGTCCAGGCCGACCTCGAGACGATCAAACTGGTCAGCGACAAGTTGCTGCTCAAGCACCGCGTCCTGCCCTTGCTCCGGCGCGGGAAGCGGTTGTTCCTTGCCGTATCGGACCCAACCAACCTGCACGCCATCGACGAGATCAAGTTCGCGACCGGTCTCGGAATCGAGGCCGTCGTGGTCGAGGACAACAAGCTGCAACTGGCGGTCACGAAGGCCATCGAGCAGGTTGACACCTCGATGCCGAACATGGTCGACGATGATTTCGATCTGGAGAATCTCGATGTCACGGCCGGTGACGAAAATCTCGACTCCCAGGCTGTTACCCGCGACGACGTCGAGGACGCGCCGATCGTCCGCTTCGTCAACAAGATACTGCTGGACGCGATCAAGAAAGGGGCATCTGACGTCCACTTCGAGCCTTACGAAAAGACGTTCCGGATTCGTACGCGACTGGACGGCGTGCTGAAGGAAGTCGCAATGCCTCCGGTGCAGCTGGCGGTGAAGATTGCCGCGCGCCTGAAGGTGATGTCACGGCTCGACATCGCCGAGCGCCGCGTGCCGCAGGATGGTCGCATCAAGATGCGCCTGTCGAAGAATCGCGCCATCGACTTCCGCGTGAGCTCCTGCCCGACGCTCTTCGGTGAGAAGATCGTGCTGCGTATCCTCGATCCCTCGAGCGCGATGCTCGGCATCGATGCGCTGGGCTACGAACCCTTCCAGAAAGACATCTATTTGAAGTACCTGGCGAAGCCGCAGGGAATGATCCTGGTGACCGGCCCGACGGGAAGCGGCAAGACCGTGTCGCTCTACACCGGTCTGAATATCCTCAACACCGAAGACACCAACATCTCGACTTGCGAGGACCCGGCGGAAATCCAGATGGCGGGCATCAACCAGGTGAACGTCCATCCGAAGGTCGGGCTCACGTTTGCGTCCGCGCTGCGGGCGTTCCTGCGTCAGGATCCCGACGTCATCATGGTCGGTGAGATACGCGATCTCGAGACTGCGGAGATCGCGCTCAAGGCCGCCCAGACCGGCCACCTGGTGTTGTCAACGCTGCATACGAACGATGCCCCGCAGACGCTGACCCGAATGGTCGACATGGGCGTGAAGCCATATGCGGTTGCGACTTCCGTGAGCCTGATCATCGCTCAGCGGCTCGCGCGCAAGCTGTGCAGCAACTGCAAGCAGAAGCTGGACATCCCGGCGGAGGCCCTCCATAAGGAGGGCTTCACGGACGAAGAGATCAAGAAAGGGCTGACGATCTTCGGACCGAAGGGCTGCAGTCAGTGCGTCGATGGCTACAAGGGGCGCGTCGGCCTGTATCAAGTGATGCCCGTCACCGAGGCCATTGGCCGAATCATCATGGAGGGTGGTAACGCACTGAACATCACCGCCGAAGCGGAACGCGAAGGCGTGTGGGACCTCAGGCGATCCGGACTCAAGAAAATAAAGGACGGGCTGACGAGTATCGACGAGATCAACAGCGTGACGGTGGAATGACGGGGAAAAGTTTTCGATGAGGGGCAGGGCATAGAAAGGTAGTCATCCATGGCTCAAGGCGCGACGGCGATCAGAAAGGACATCCAGTTCAGCTGGGTGGGTAAGGACAAGAAGGGCAACAAGCTCAAGGGGCGCAGTCTCGCGTCCAGCGAGCAGGCGCTCCGTGCCGATCTGCGTCGTCAGGGCGTCGTACCCGTCAGGATCAGCAAGCAGATCAACCTGTTCAAGGGGGGCGGCAAGGTCAAGCCTGAAGACATCGCGATCTTCAGCCGGCAGCTGTCGACCATGCTCACCGCTGGCATTCCGCTGGTGCAGAGCTTCGAGATCGTCGGCAATGGCCATGACAAGCCAGCGATGCAGAAACTCATCCTGGGAATCAAGGCTGACATCGAGGGTGGCACCTCGCTCCACGAGGCGTTGGCCAAGAATCCGCTGTATTTCGACGATCTCTACGTGAACCTGGTCGAAGCCGGCGAGCAGGCGGGTGCGTTGGAAAGCCTTCTCGACAAGATCGCCACCTACAAGGAAAAGACCGAGGCGCTCAAGAAAAAGATCAAGAAGGCGCTGTTTTATCCCACGGCCGTATTGGCGGTGGCCATCATCGTGACGTTGATCCTGCTGATCTTCGTCATCCCGCAGTTCGAATCGCTGTTCAAGGGCTTTGGTGCCGATCTGCCCGCGTTCACCCAATTGGTCATCAACATGTCGCGCTTCGTGCAGGATCAGGGCTGGCTGCTGGCTCTCTTTGCCGCCGGCGCAGTAGTCGGATTCCGGTACATGCACAAGCGCTCGCGGGCCATGCGCGAGCTGATCGACCGAATATCGCTCAAGCTGCCGATCGTCGGTCCGATCCTGACGAAGGCCGCAATCGCCCGTTATGCGCGCACGCTGTCGACGATGTTCAGCGCGGGCGTGCCACTCGTCGAAGCCCTCCAATCGGTTGCCGGCGCCACCGGCAACATCGTCTATTCGCAGGCAGTACTCCGGATGAAGGACGAAGTCGCCACCGGCCAGCGTCTGCAACGCGCGATGGAAACCACCGGCCTGTTCCCCAACATGGTCGTGCAGATGATCGCGGTCGGCGAGGAGTCCGGCTCTCTCGACGAGATGGCAGCCAAGGTCGCGACGTTTTATGAACAGGACGTCGACAACGCGGTCGACGCGATGAGCAGCTTGCTGGAGCCGCTCATCATGGCGATCCTGGGTGTGCTGGTCGGCGGACTCGTGATCGCGATGTACCTGCCGATCTTCAAGCTGGGCGCCGTCATCTGATCGCGCTCCCGGGCTCACTGCCAGCGAACGCCGCGCCCGAGCGCGGCGTTCGCGTTTCTGGATCTCGTGCGCGTATCCTTGTCACACGCCTGGGTTCGCTCCAATGACAGTCGTTGAACTGCTGCAATCCTCGCCCGTGCTCCTCGCCGGTATCGCGTTCCTTCTCGGTCTCGTCATCGGCAGTTTTCTCAACGTCGTGATCTACCGGCTGCCAATCATGATGGACCGGGACTGGCGCCGGCAGTGCGCGGAACTCGCGGCGGAGGCCGACGGACACGCAGCGGGCAGCAAGACTCCCGCATCCGCCCAACTGCAGCGCGATGCGGCAGCGAGACCGTTTAACCTGGTCGTCCCCCGTTCCTCGTGTCCTGCCTGCAAGGCGCAGATCCGGGCGTGGCACAACATTCCGATCCTGAGCTACGCGCTCCTTCGCGGGCGCTGCGCGGCGTGCGGTGCACGGATCTCGCTGCGTTACCCCGTCGTCGAGCTTCTCACCGGCGTACTGTCCGCGGTGATCACCTGGCATTTCGGATTCACCTGGGAAGCAGCGGCCGCGCTCGTGTTCACCTGGAGCCTGATCGCGCTCTCGGGCATCGACCTCGACCATCAGCTTCTGCCCGACAGCATCACCCTGCCCCTGCTTTGGCTTGGTCTGCTGAGCAGCCTGGGCGAACCGAGCGTTTCGGGGTTTTCGGTTCCGGTCGACCCGCGCAGCAGCATCATCGGAGCGGCGGTCGGGTATCTCAGCCTGTGGAGCGTGTTTCACGCCTTCAAGCTGCTCACCGGAAAAGAAGGTATGGGCTACGGCGACTTCAAGCTGTTCGCGGTTTTCGGCGCGTGGTTTGGTTGGCAAATGCTGTTGCTGATCATCCTGCTCGCTGCCTTTACCGGAGCCGTAGCCGGAATTGCCCTGATCGCGCTACGGCGGCACGGCCGGGAAGTGCCGATCCCGTTCGGACCGTATCTCGCGGCGGCTGGGTGGATCGCGTTGCTCTGGGGACCGCAGCTCATCGAACGGTATCTGCATCTCTCTGGATTGCGGGGCGCGGGGTAGGACGCCTCGTGCCAGCGCTTCGCATCGGGCTCACCGGTGGCATCGCCAGCGGCAAGACCACGGTCGCCAACCTGTTTGCCGCGCGCGGCATCGCCGTCATCGACACCGATGAGATCGCGCGCGAAATCGTCGCACCGGGGCAACCTGCGCTTGCACGCGTCGTCGAGACGTTCGGTCGCGACGTGCTCGATTCGAGCGGCGCCCTGGATCGACGCCGCCTGCGCGCACTCGTGTTTGCGGATCCCGCGCAGCGCCGCCGGCTCGAAGCGGTCCTTCACCCGTTGATTCTCGAGGAGATGGCCAGACGATCTGCGCATGCTCAGGGTCCCTATCAGGTCCTCGTGGTCCCGTTGCTGGCGGAGACCGGGAGCGAGGCGCACGTTGACCGCGTGCTGGTCGTCGATTGCCCGGTCGAGGTCCAGATTCGCAGACTGCTGGCCCGCGACGTCGAGAACGAGCGCCAGGCGCAATCGATGATTGCCGCGCAGGCGACGCGCGAGCAGCGACTCTCGCTCGCCGATGACATCATATTGAACGATGGCGATCTGGAGGCGCTTAAGTCCCAGGTCGAAGTGCTGGATCGCAGATATCGCCAGCTTTCCCGCTCCCCACGATCTCGTTGACGCGTCGATTACCGTGGCGTGCGTCGCCGTGTCGGCCCGTGCCGACACCAATCCACCGGTGACACGCGTCCACCGACTGCCGCAGAATACGCTGGTGAGCATTGGCGCCTCGTTCGAACCCGCTTTTGAGCCGGCCACCAGCCTGGTCGTCTACGAGCAACCGCTCAATGAGCGGATGCGGACCTTCCTGCGCCTCGAGTTCCTTTATTCCCAGGCGCTCTATCACAGCGAGCTGCCGAGCTCCTGGAGCAGCCGCGCCGCGGTCGGCAGCCTGCTCGAGGCGCTCGCAATCACGTCGCGCGGCGATGCGCGTGGCGATGTGATCAAGGAGCTCGAGCATCACATCAAGGCGCTCAACGAATTCCAGGCCAAGCCCGGCGTCGACCCCGGGCGCCTGCGCACGGTAATGTCGAATCTCCTGCGGCTGCGCAGCGAGCTCATCGGGCTCGGCGCGAACTACCTGCAGCCGCTGCGCGATTCAGAGTTCCTGAACGCGATCAAGCACCGCAGCGCCATCCCGGGCGGTACCTGCGAGTTCGATTTGCCCGACTACAGTTTCTGGTTGAGCCGAGATGCCGAGACGCGTGCGGCTTCGTTCAATCAGTGGCTC
>DATBVX010000014.1:0-3016 GCA_036515135.1 Steroidobacteraceae bacterium | reverse complement strand
TAGGTACCGGGTTTGCCTTATTGGCCTTTTGGTCAGCAGGCGTATCTCAAGTCTGATTGGATCGTCGCAAAAGGCCAATAAGGCAAACCCGGTACCTGTTCACGTCCAGTCCAGGATGATTTTTCCAGAATCACCGTTTTTCAGTGTCTCGAAGGCTTGGCGAAATTCGCGCGAAGGCAGGTGATGCGTGATCACTGGCGTGATGTCGAGGCCGCTCTGCAACATGCTGGACATCTTGTACCAGGTCTCGAACATCTCCCGCCCATAAACGCCCTTGATCACGAGGCCCTTGAAGATCACCTGATTCCAGTCGATCGCGGTTTCGGCCGGTGGTATGCCGAGCAGGGCGATGCTGCCGCCATGGTGCATCGTGCGTAGCATCTCGCGCAGCGCGCCCGGATTGCCGGACATCTCGAAGCCGACGTCGAATCCTTCCTCCATGCCGAGCTGCTTCATCGCGTCATCGAGCGAGTCGCGCTTGATGTTGAGCGCCAGGCTCGCTCCCATACGGCGGGTGAGCTCAAGCCGGTAGTCGTTCACGTCGGTGATCACGATGTGGCGTGCTCCGGCGAAGCGCGCGATCGCCGCGGCCATGATGCCGATCGGACCGGCACCGGTGATCAGGATGTCCTCACCGACGAGGTTGAAGGACAATGCCGTGTGCGTGGCATTGCCGAAAGGATCGAGGATTGCGGCAATGTCGTCGCCGATGGCGGGCGTGAGCTTGAACGCATTCGCCGCCGGGAGGGCCAGATACTCGGCGAAGCAACCCGGTCGATTCACGCCCACGCTGACGGTATTGCGGCACAGGTGCCGGCGTCCGGCGCGACAGTTGCGGCAGTAACCGCAGGTGATGTGTCCCTCGCCGGACACGCGATCACCGGGCTTGAAGCCCGTGACCTCGCTGCCAACCTGGACCACCTCACCGCAGAACTCGTGCCCGACCGCCATCGGCACGGGAATGGTCTTCTGCGCCCAGGCGTCCCAGTTGTAGATGTGCAGGTCGGTGCCGCAGATCGCGGTCTTGCGTATGCGGATCAGGACATCGTTGTGACCGACGCCCGGTTCCGGGATCTCTTCCATCCAGATGCCGGGCTCGGGCCGCGACTTGACGAGTGCCTTCATGAGTTCCTGTGCTTGAAAGTCATTCGATCAGTTTCAGCTCGCGCCCGACCTTGCAAAAGGCCCGGAGCGCGCGATCGAGATCGGAGAGCGTCAGGCCCGCCGACATCTGTGTGCGGATGCGTGCCTGGTCGCGCGGCACCACGGGATAGCTGAAGCCGATGACGTAGACGCCTTCAGCCAACAGCCTCTCGGCCATCCGGCTCGCGAGGCGCGCGTCGCCCAACATGATTGGAATGATCGGGTGCTCACCGGGAACGATATTGAAACCGAATGCGGTCATCTGCTGGCGGAAGAAACGCGTGTTCTCGAGCAGCCGATCGCGGAACTCGGAGCTCGCTTCGAGCAGATCGAGAACCCTCACGCTCACCGCCGCGACCACCGGCGGAATGCTGTTCGAGAACAGGTAAGGCCGCGAACGCTGGCGCAGCCAGGCGATGATCTCCTTGCGACCCGATGTGTAACCACCGCTGCCGCCACCGAGCGCCTTGCCGAGAGTACCCGTGAGGATGTCGACCCGCTCCATCACTCCGCAGTGTTCGTGCGTGCCGCGGCCGTTCGGGCCCATGAAGCCGACGGCGTGCGAGTCATCGACCATCACCAGCGCATCGTGGCGCTTGGCGAGTTCGCAGATGTCCTCGAGCCTGGCCACGGTGCCATCCATCGAGAACACGCCGTCAGTGGCGATGAGGCGCGTCCGCTTCCTTTTCGTGGCGCGCAGGTGCTTCTCCAGCTCCTTCAGATCGCCATTCGCGTAACGCAGGCGCTGCGCCTTGCACAGGCGGATGCCGTCGATGATGCTCGCGTGATTGAGCGCGTCGCTGATGACGGCGTCCTCCTCACCGAGCAGCGTCTCGAACAGGCCGCCATTGGCGTCGAAGCACGACGAATAGAGCATCGTGTCCTCAGTGCCGAGAAAGCGGCTCAATCGCCCCTCGAGTTCCTTGTGGATCGCGTGCGTGCCGCAGATGAACCGCACCGAGGCCATCCCGTAGCCGTAATCGTCGATGGCGCGCTGTGCTGCTTCGCGCACCGCGGGATGATTGGCGAGGCCGAGATAGTTATTCGCGCACAGGTTGATGACTTCCTGTCCGCCGCTGACGCGCACGACCGACTGCTGTGGGGAAGTGAGCACGCGCTCGGTCTTGAACAGGCCTTCCGCCTTCAGTTGCTCGGTTTGCTTGGCGAGGTGCTTGAGATACTGCTGCCGTTTCACGCGCTCTCCAGGTGCCGCGGCTTGCGCGGGCGCGCATTATAACGGGTGCCGCGGACACCACTCGCGGATCAACTGGCCCCGATGAGCGCACGAGATCACGACACGCCGCACGAGCGCCTGCGAATCGATCGCTGGCTTTGGTGCGTACGTATCTACAAGAGCCGTGCGCTGGCAAGCGAGGCGATCGCCGGTGGCAAGGTCCACGTGAATGGCGAACGGGTCAAGCCGTCGCGCGGCCTCGCTATCGGCGATCGGCTGCGGATCACGCAATCGCCATTCGAACTGGAACTCATCGTGCGCGGATTGCCGGGCCGCCGCGGACCGGCGAGCGCAGCACGGGCCTGTTACGAGGAGACCGCGCAGAGTATTGCGCAGCGCGAACGGCTGAAGGAGCAGCACGCGCTTGCGGCTGCTTTCGCCCCGCGTCCTGCTGCACGGCCCAGCAAGCGGGACCGACGACGGCTGCTTCAACTGCGTCGTCAGTCCTGACCGCGCCTGTCCCGAACTTGGGAAGGGAACGTCCGACGACCGTCCCGCGAGCGGGACGCCTATCCGCCGCCGCAGCACGCTTCCAGTCCCAGGTATCGCCAGCTATTCCTTTTAATACAATTAGTTACAGGTAATCGCGGCCGGTTGGCATGCCGGGTGCTTTGATCTACGCAAGACTATTATGGACCG
>DATBVX010000013.1:0-7999 GCA_036515135.1 Steroidobacteraceae bacterium | reverse complement strand
CGCTGTTCGAGCGATTGCAGCCGCTCGGCGATCGCGCCGCGACGCTGTACGAGAAACCTGATTCCGGTCCGTGGGAGCTTCGTGGCAAGCAGACTCCGCACACGTTCTCTGCGTTGATGTCATGGGCGGGTTGCGATCGACTGGCGCGCATCGCGTCGCGGCTTTCTGTCACCGCCGCCTCGGGTCGCTGGCGCGTCAGCGCCGATGACATGCGCAGCCGAATCCTGGCGCGCGCATGGAATGATCGGCGGCGGGCATTCGTAGCGTCATTCGAAGGCGAAGACGTGGATGCGACCGCCCTGCTCCTCCCCGAGCTGGGCATGCTGCCCGCCACCGATCCACGTTTTCTTTCGACGCTCGAGGTGGTCGGGCGCGAGCTGCGGG
Organism: Steroidobacteraceae bacterium; assembly: GCA_036515135.1. Classification (GTDB taxonomy): domain Bacteria; phylum Pseudomonadota; class Gammaproteobacteria; order Steroidobacterales; family Steroidobacteraceae; genus DATBVX01. The sequence goes on along the minus strand of DATBVX010000013.1, from coordinate 7,615 downwards.
AAGGCGACCTGGTCTTCCGCTACCGCCACGCGGATGATTTCGGGGTGCCGCAGAACGCGTTCACCGTGTGTGCATTCTGGTACGTCAACGCGCTGGCCGCTGCCGGCGAGGTGGACCTCGCTCGGGAGCAGTTCGGGCGGCTGCTGTCGCACGCTAACCCACTGGGCCTTTTCTCCGAAGACATCGACCCGGCGACCGGCGAGTTGTGGGGCAACTTTCCTCAGACCTACAGCATGGTGGGTGTGATCACGAGCGCACTGCGGCTCAGCCGCTCATGGGAGGACGCACTATGAGCAGGCTGGTTGCCGTCTCCAACCGAGTCTCGGTCCCACGACGCGGGACTGTGCCGGGCGGCCTCGCCACTGGATTGGTTGCGGCGATGCAAGCGCGGGGCGGAATGTGGTTCGGCTGGAGCGGTGAAGTCGCGAACGCCGCCCCTGATACCGCCGAAATCGTGCGCAGGGACGGCGTGACCTATGCGACGTTGAATCTCAGCAGCAAGGAGTACGAGGAGTTCTACGTCGGATTCAGCAATGGCACGCTTTGGCCCGTATTCCATTATTTTCTCGACGCGTTCCAGTACTCGGACCAGCAGTACGACGTCTATCATCAAGTCAACCAGCGATTCGCGCGTGAGCTGATGAAGCTGCTCGAACCCGACGATCTGGTCTGGGTTCACGACTACCACCTGATTCCGCTGGCTTCGAAGCTGCGCGAGGCTGGTGTGATCCAGCCCATCGGATTCTTCCTGCATATCCCGTTTCCGAACATCGAGGTGCTGCGCGCACTACCCGTGTACGGCGAGTTGCTGCAGGCCATGCTGGCGTACGATCTGCTCGGGTTCCAGACCGACATCGATCTCAACGCGTTTCGATCCGCGGTGGAGTTCATGTGGGGCGCAGCGGCGCTGAAACCCGACGGATCCGTGGTCGTCGGCGATCGTCGCGTCCTTGCCGAAGTGATTCCGATCGGCGTGGATATCGACGCGATCCAGGGCGAATTAACCGAAGCGCAATCTTCGGACGCCCACCGGCGGATGCTCGCCGGTCTGCTCGGCCGGAAACTCATGATCGGAGTCGATCGCCTGGACTACAGCAAGGGACTGGTCGAGCGTTTCCGCGCCTACGAGCGTTTCCTGGAGACGTACCCGGAGAACCAGAACCGCATCACCTTCCTGCAGATCGCCCCGTTGTCGCGCTCGGACGTGCGCGCCTACTCGGTCATTCGCAGGGAGCTCGAACAGGCCGCCGGCCGCACCAACGGTCGTTTCGCGGACACGGATTGGACGCCGATTCGCTATCTCAACCGCGACTTCCCGCACGACGTGATGATGAGCTTTCTGCGTGCAGCGCTCGTCGGCATCGTCACTCCCGTGCGGGACGGCATGAATCTGGTGGCCAAGGAATTCGTCGCGGCGCAGGATCCGAGCGATCCTGGCGTACTCATTCTTTCTTCGCTGGCCGGAGCAGCCCGCGAGCTGACGAGCGCCGTACAGGTCAATCCCTACGACCTGCGCGGTATCGCGCATGCGATCCAGATGGCCTTCACCATGCCACTGGCGGAAAGACGCGAACGGCATCAATCCATGCTGGAGGTTCTACGTCGGAACGACATTCACGCCTGGTACTCGCGCTTCCTTGAACGATTGATCGCTGCGCGCAGCCGCCGGCCGCTCGACGCGGTCGGCTCCGCCATCTCCTCGTAGGTCAAGCCGCCGAAGTAGTGCAGCTCGAGGATGCGGCTCTTGCGCTCGTCGAGCTCGGCCAGCCGATTGAGCGCCGCATCGATGTCGATGATCTCCATCACCTCCGTTGCAGCAACCTCCTCTGCCTCATCCAGCGACACTTCACTGCTGCCGCCGCCGCGCATTGCGCAGTGTCGCGCGCGAGCGGGTCCTTCGTTTCTACCAGCGCCGCGGTGATGAGGCCATGGCCCGAAAGTATCGGACAAGCGGCACGCAAACCGGGTAAATTTGCCGTGCACAGAGCGCTGGCGAAGGGGCGGATTGCCGCCCCGCCCTGATCAGGAGAACCCGTTTGATCGACGCATACATCTGGCCCACCGGAAACGGCAAGAAGATCACCATCATGCTCGAGGAATGCGGGCTGCCGTACAACGCGATCCCGGTGAACATCAACAAGGGCGATCAGTTCAAGTCGGAGTTCGAGGAGATCAGCCCGAACAACAAGATGCCCGCGATCGTCGACCGCGACGCCGAGGGCGGACCGCTCGCGATCTTCGAGTCGGGCGCGATCCTGCAGTATCTGGGCGAGAAGACCGGCAAGTTCCTGCCCACGGACACGCGCGGCAGGTACAACGTGCTGCAATGGGTGTACTGGCAGGTGAGCGGCTTGGGCCCGATGGCCGGGCAGGCTCATCACTTCCTCCGGTACGCGCCGCAGCAGATCGAATACGCGATGCACCGATTTCGCACCGAGGTCGCGCGGCTCTACAAGGTCATGGACAGGCAGCTGGCGACGCACGAATACCTGGCGGGTGCATACTCCATCGCCGACATCGCCTCATGGTCGTGGGTGTTCCGCTACGACTGGCAGGGACAGGACCTCAACGATTTCCCGCACGTGAAGCGCTGGTTCGAAGCTGTCGGCGCGCGCCCGGCGGTGAAGAAGGGAGCCGCCGTCGGCCAGGAGTGGATGACGTCTGCACCGACGATGACGGATGAAGACAGGAAACGGTTGTTCGGCTTGCGAGACCAGGACCTGAAGCAGATCAATCAGTAGTTCGCCGATGCTCGTGCTTCGCGATGGGGCCTGACGCGTGCTAAGCATCTTCGGCATACCGCTGGAGTTCATGCTTTTCGGCCTCACGCTCCTTGGCGTCGCCGTCCTGCATCGGTACGCCCTGCCGATCGCCGTCGGTGGCCTGTTGGCCACCATCGCCTTCAAGCTCGGTTACGCCGGATTCGATGCCGGCAATGGTCTCCCAGGGCTCGCCCTGCACTTCGCGCACGAGTGGGTGACGCTCGTCAATTTACTGTTCCTCCTGCTCGGCTTCTCGCTGCTCGCACGGCACTTCGAGGACAGCGGCGTTCCGGCAGTTCTGCCCGCGTATCTTCCGGATGGCTGGGCGGGTGGTTTTGCCCTGCTCGTCATGGTGTTCGTCATGTCGGCCTTTCTGGACAACATCGCGGCGGCGCTCATCGGCGGTGCGATGGCGCACGCGTTGTTCCGTGGCCGCGTCCACATCGGCTTCCTGGCGGCGATCGTCGCGGCTGCGAATGCTGGGGGCGCGGGCAGCGTGATCGGCGACACCACCACGACGATGATGTGGATCCGCGGCATCGCGCCGGTGGAAGTCTTGCACGCCTATGTGGCTGCGACCGTGGCTTTGCTGGTGTTCGGTATTCCCGCGGCGTTCCAGCAACACCGCTGGTCGCCGATCATGAAAGATGCGCCGCCGGATACGCGTGTCGACTGGGCGCGCCTCGTGATCGTTGCGCTCGTGTTGGCGTGTGCGGTGACGGTCAACGTGGTGGTGAACACTCGTCTGCCGGAGGTTGCGGACCAGTTCCCGTTCATCGGATTGGCGGTGGCGGTGTCGATGCTGGCTACGCTGCCGATGCGCAGACCAGATTGGACTGTCATTCCAGCGGCATTCAAAGGGGCGATGTTTCTGTTGTCACTCGTGGCCTCAGCCTCGCTGATGCCGGTCGAAGCGCTGCCGGCGCCGACGTGGCGAAGCGCGTTCGGTCTGGGATTCGTCTCGGCGGTGTTCGACAATATCCCCCTCACCGCCCTGGCTTTGAATCAAGGCGGATATGACTGGGGTTTCCTCGCGTATGCGGTCGGTTTCGGAGGCTCGATGATCTGGTTCGGCTCCTCAGCCGGCGTCGCGCTGTCCAGCCTGTTTCCGGAGGCCAGGTCTACGGGACGCTGGCTGCGTGAGGGGTGGCACGTGGCCTTAGGCTACGTGCTCGGCTTTCTCGCGCTGCTGCTGACGCTCGGATGGCAGCCACACGCCCCGGGCTGAACAATCGAAAGGAGCGTGTCATGCCGGCAACTCAAATGAGACTCGACGTGCGGGCTCGTGTCAGCGCGGAGGAATGGGAGGTGCGCGTCAACCTCGCTGCCGCCTACCGATTGGTAGCCCATTTCGGATGGGATGACCTGATCTTCACGCACATTTCCGCGCGCATCCCCGGTGGCTCGCATCATTTCTTGATCAATCCTTACGGCATGTTTTTCGACGAGATCACGGCCTCGTCACTCGTGAAGATCGATCTCCACGGGAACAAGGTCATGGAATCCGCGTACGACATCAATCCCGCCGGATTCGTCATCCACAGCGCTGTTCACGCCGCACGGGAAGATGTGCAGTGCGTGCTCCACGTGCACTCGATCAACGGCGTGGCAGTCTCGGCGCAGAAGGATGGCCTGCTGCCGATCTCGCAGCAATCGGCGGTCGTGTTAACGTCGCTCGCGTATCACGACTACGAGGGACTCGCGCTCAGGGACGAGGAGAAGCCGCGGCTCGTGCGCGACCTGGGGAGCCGCAAGTACCTCATCCTGCGCAATCACGGGCTGCTCACGGTGGGGACGAGCCCCGCGGACGCCTTCCTCGCGATGTACGTGTTGGAATCGGCTTGCACGATCCAGGTGCGCGCGCAGGCGGGTGGCACCGAGCTCATTCGCGTCGGCCAATCGATCATCGACGACTTCCCGGCGCAGGCGAAACAGGTGACCCGCGGCCTGGGCGGCGGCTTGGTCTGGCCTGCGCTGCTTCGCCGCCTCGACCGCCTCGACCCGTCCTACAAGAGCTGACGCCGCTAGCCCGCGCGCGGCGGCTGCGATGATTGAAGTGTCTGGCGCCACGCCGGCAGCTCGGACAGTCCGGCGTGCCAGCGCACGATCTCCTTGTACTGATCGACCGGCAGCTGCGCCGGCTGCGCCAAGTTGAGCGACGCCCCGACCGAGAAATCCGCGACCGTCAGCGTGTCGCCGGTGATGTACTTGCGGCCCTGCAGCTGCGCGTCGAGCACTGCGGCGGAGCTTTTGAACCGATCCTCGCCCTTCTTGATCTCGGCCGGATCCGGCTCGCCCAGTCCCAGCAGCTTCTTGACCATTCTTTCGAAGATCAGCGTGGCGCAGGCGGGATCCCAATGCGCCAGATCCCAGCATTGCCACTGCGTGACGAGGGCGCGGCGGCGAGGGTCCGTCGGCAGCACTCCGCTGTCCGGTTTCTTCGACGCGAGGTATTGCAGGATCGCGTTCGACTCCCACAGCACGAAGCCGTCCTCTTCGAGCACCGGCACGCGCTGATTCGGGTTGAGCTTGGTAAACTCCGCAGTGTTCTGCTCGCCCTTGGTCAGATCGACGATGCGGACCTTGTGCTCCACGCCAATGTGCTGAGCCAGCGCCAGGACTTTGAAGGCGCGCGGCGACGGCGGAAAAACGTGCAGAGTGATCATCAGAGTGCTCCTCGAGGTGCCGCAATGGCGGCGGCGTAAAGTTCCAACAACTTGCCCCAGCCCTCCGGTGAGTCGATCCCCTTCCGCAGGTCGTGTCCCTTCTCGCCGAGCCGCTCCAGATGACGGTGCTCCAGTTCGACTCGAGTGGCGTTGGCACCATCGGCGATGAAACGGACTTCGACCTCGGTGGTGACGGACGGGTCGTACTTGAACTCACTGTTGAGCTGCCAGCCGAGGATCACGCGATCCGGCGGCTCCCAGACCAGCACTTTCCCCCAGTCGCATTCCGAACCGTCCTCGCCGCGCTCGAACCACCTTCCACCGACGCGCGGTTCGATCTGCACGTCCTTCTGCGGTGACGAGCCGATCGAGTGCGACGGCGGCCACCAGCGGCCGAACCGCGCAGTGAACACTTCAAACGCGCGTGCGGGGACGGCGCTGACGCGGACGCTTTTGCGAACCGGTGCGACCGCGATCGTGCGATTCATCGGGCTTGCCTTTCGTTGTTGATGTCGATCTGGGGAGACTCGACTGCTCGATTTCCGCCTGGAATGCGCCGAGCGCCTGATCCCAGAACTGGTCAAGCCACTTTCTGAGAGCGCCCAGACCGTTCGGATCGATGTAGTAGACGCGACGCGTGCCCTCGGCGCGGTCGCCGACGAGGCCGGCGAGCTTAAGGACCTTAAGATGCTGCGACACTGCTGGCCGGCTCACCGGCATGTCGCTGGCGATTTCGCCGACCGCGCGCGGACCGGCGCGCAATTGCTCGAAAACCTTGCGACGGGTCGGATCCGCCAGGGCCGTCAATGCAGCGTCGTAAGCCATGCCTTACGGTAGTCCATTACTTACCGAAACGCAAGCAGCGCAGTCGCCCGCGATGAGCCAGTTATCATGCCACCGTGCAACTCACGTTCTGTGGCGCTGCCCGCCAGGTCACTGGCTCCTGCTTCCTGTTCGAGACGGGCTCGCGCCGTTTCCTGGTCGAATGCGGCATGTTCCAGGGCGACCGCAGCGCGCGCGAACGCAATGCGGCCCCATTCCCGTTCGATCCGCGCGCGCTCGACTTCGTGCTCCTTACGCACGCCCATCTCGATCACAGCGGGTTGTTGCCGCGGCTCACCGCGGAGGGTTTCGCCGGGCCAATTTACACCACTCGCGCGACCATCGACCTCCTCGGCGTGTTGCTGCCCGACAGCGCCTACCTGCAGCAGGTCGAAGCGGAACGCGCCGCGCGCCACGGACGGGAATACGTGGCGATCTACGGTATCGAGGACGCACGCGCTGCCCTCACCCAGACACGCCCCGTCGCCTATGACCAGATGTTTGACCCCGCAGCTGGCATACGTGTCCGCTTGCGGGACGCGGGCCACATCCTGGGATCCGCGATCGTCGAGCTGTTTCTCGACGAGCGTGGACGCCAGCGCAAGGTCGTGATCTCCGGCGATCTGGGGCAACCCGGCCGCGCCATCGTTCGCGATCCGACCCTCATCACGGAAGCCGACGTGCTCCTGCTGGAGTCGACGTACGGCAATCGCGATCACAAGCCACTCACCGATTCGCTCGACGAACTGGTCACTACGCTCGATCGCACCCTTAGGAACGAGGGCGGCGTCGTGCTGGTGCCGGCGTTTGCGGTGGGACGCACGCAAGAGCTGCTCTATTACCTCAATCGACTGAGCCGGGAGAAGCGCCTGAGCGGCCTCAACGTCTTCGTCGATTCGCCGATGGCCGCCGAAGTCACCGCCATCACTGCCCGCCACTTCGAACTTTTCGATGAGGAAGCCCGCCGCCTGGCGCGCGAGGATCATCGGGATGGGCGCAGCCTGCGGCTGAAGTTCACCGACAGCGTCCAGGAATCGATGGCGCTCAATCGCATCGCGGGCGGCGCGATCATCATTGCGGCCAGCGGCATGTGCGACGGCGGGCGCATTCGCCATCATCTGCGTCACCGCCTGCCGAATCCCCATACCACAGTTCTGATCATCGGCTACCAGGCCGTCGGCACGCTCGGCCGCCGGCTGGTCGATCGCGCGTCGAGCGTGCGGATTTTCGGCGAGGATGTCCCGGTCCGCGCACAGGTCGTTACGATCGGCGGGTTCTCGGCGCATGCGGATCAGTCCGCGCTGCTCGACTGGCTCGGCCACCTGCGCGCTGCGCCCGAACAACTGTTCCTCATCCACGGCGAAG
>DATBVX010000012.1:0-9198 GCA_036515135.1 Steroidobacteraceae bacterium | reverse complement strand
AACGCCGCATATCCCACGAGCAGCCACACCAGCCGCTCGGAATCGAGCAGCGGTGGCTTCTTCGCATTGGCATCCACGACCAGCTGGAACACCGCCATGAGCAACAGCAACGTGACGATCCCATGCCAGTAGAACTGCCGCTGGATGTACTCGATCGTTTTCGCGAGCCGTTCGGGCGCGAGCCAGTAGTCTCGATTCGGCAGTCGCCATTTGAGCCGCCGCCGACGGGTCAGTGACGCGGGAAGTATGAGACAAATGCCGACGATGATCGCGACGATCACCAGGTTGAGAGTCGCGAAGGACTGCGCGGTATCCCAGCCGACCGGATGACCGGCGGCATTGAAGCGCACCGCCATCGGTGAGTGGAGATACGGCGCCCGCAGCGCGACCTGGATGACGCTGAAAACCGCGACCAGGACCAGCATGCGGCCCAAGGCTTGATTGACGGACATTGTGCTAACCTTCTGCGCCCATACTGCCACCCACCGTCTATGCTGGCGCTGTCGCTCAAGAATCTCACCAAAACCTACAAGAACGGCGTACAGGCGCTCAAGGGTATCGATCTCGACGTCGAAGAAGGCGACTTCTTCGCGCTCCTGGGGCCGAACGGCGCCGGCAAGACCACCGCCATCGGCATCGTCACGTCGCTGGTAAATAAGTCGGGCGGCACGGTCAAGGTCTTCGGCCACGACATCGAGACCGAGCTCGAGATCGCCAAGTCGTGTATCGGGCTGGTGCCGCAGGAAATCAACTTCAACCAGTTCGAAGCGGTCGAGACCATCGTCGTCAACCAGGCCGGTTTCTACGGCATACCGCGGCCACTGGCACATCAGCGTGCGGAGAAGTATCTCAGGCAGCTGCAGCTTTGGGACAAGCGCCGCTCGATGGCACGTAGCCTTTCCGGCGGCATGAAGCGGCGGCTGATGATTGTGCGTGCCCTCGTCCATGAGCCGCGGCTGCTGATTCTCGATGAGCCGACCGCGGGCGTGGACATCGAGATCCGCCGCTCGATGTGGGACTTTCTGCGCGAGACCAACGCGTGCGGCACGACGATCATCCTCACGACTCACTACCTCGAAGAGGCTGAAACGCTTTGCCGCCACATCGCCATCATCGATGACGGATGCATCATCGAGCACGACCGGATGAGCAACGTCATCCGCAAGCTCCAGACCGAGACCTTCGTGTTCAACCTGCGCAACGCGATCAGCGGTGTGCCGACGTTGCCTGCCGACAACGTGACACTGGTCGACGACCACACGCTCGAGATCGAGGTCGATCGCGAACAGAATCTCAACGAAATCTTCGAGAAGCTCACGGCCTCCGGCATCGAGGTGTTGAGCATGCGGAACAAGGTCAACCGCCTCGAGGACTTCTTCATGCGCCTCGTCGAGGGCAGGGACGCCGGCCAGGCGAATGGTAAGGATGCGGCCGCTGGATGAGTGAGTCGCGTCTCAGGCCGAACCTCATCGGCTTCAGCACGATCGTGATCCGCGAGTTCGGTCGCATCGTGCGTATCTGGGGACAAACGATTCTCCCGCCGGCGGTCACTGCGACGCTCTACTTCATCATTTTTGGCAGCCTGATAGGCAAGCGCATAGGCCAGATGGGCGGCTACGACTACATGCAGTACATCGCGCCGGGGCTGATCATGATGGCAGTGATCACGAATTCCTACGGCAACGTCGTGTCATCGTTCTTCGGCGCGCGCTTCGGCAAGCACATCGAGGAGCTGACGGTCTCACCGCTGCCGAACTGGCTCATCGTGCTCGGCTATATCTGCGGCGGAGTAATGCGCGGTCTGATCGTCGGCGCGGTGGTGATGACCGTGGCGCTATTCTTTACACATCTCAAGGTCCACCACGCGCTCATCATCATGTCCGCGGTGCTGCTCACCGCACTGGTGTTTGCGCTGGGCGGGCTCATCAATGCGATCTTCGCCAAGAACTTCGATCAGATCTCGTGGTTCCCGACGTTCATCCTGACGCCGCTCACGTACTTCGGCGGCGTGTTCTATTCAATCTCGCTGCTGCCGGGATGGGCGGAGGCGCTTTCGCACGCCAACCCCATCCTCTACATGGTGAACGCGTTCCGCTACGGCTTCCTGGGCGTGTCGGATGTCGACGTCGTGCTCGCCTACTCGATCATGCTGCTGTTCGCGACGGTGATGTTCACGCTCGCGGTCGTCCTTCTCAATCGGGGCGTGGGAATCCGGGAGTGATCCCCTCACCCAAGCCCTCCGCCGAAGCGGGGGAGAGGGGTCAGAGCCATTCTCCCTCTCCCACTCATGGGAGAGGGCGGGGGTGAGGGTCCCTTACTTCTGCTTCCAGCCGCCGCCTTCCTTGTAGTACCAGCCGGATTGCGCTTTCGCGATCCAGCGCTTCGCGAACGTAGCGCGGATATCCGCTTCCCATTCCGGGTGTCCATTCGCTTTCGCGATCTGCGCGTAGAGTGCCGCGCGATCCTGGTTCTCATCTGCAACGAGCTGCCGCACCGTGTTGCGTTCCGGCAGCGGGATCGCATTCTGGTCGCGCACTTCAGTCAGGCCGTCGGCCGTGAGCCCGATCGCGCCCGAGGAGTAGTACTTCACGAGCGAGCCGTGGCGCGACTCCATCGAGGCGGTGATAGCGCGGATCTCCGGCGTCGAGATGTCGAGATCCGCCTGTGCGTTCGCGGCCGGGATCACGAAATCGAGCAGCGCACCCGCGGCTGTCAGCAGCATATGACGCGGCTCCTGTGAACCGAGATCGGAGGTCTTGTCGCCCTCCGGGTTCGCAGCCGGTGCCTGCTCCTTGCCCCAGACGTCTTCGATGATCTTGTCCGCGGCCTTCTCGGCCGCCGCGGCCGGGAAGTACACGTTGATCGTGACGCATGCAGCGATCAGCACGCTGACCAGCGCCAGCTTGAGAGGGATGAGACGTCGCATGGCAGTTCTCCTTAAGTGATCCGCTCGCCAGCCCGAGTACTCCCAGGCTCCACATGATTCTTCAGTCGGGCCCTGAATGAGCGCTGAACGAGTTTACATCAGGTGCCGGACACGGCTTATGTGGCTTATTGTTTTCGCAACGGCCAATAAGCCACATAAGCCGTGTCCGGCACCGAGCCGGGCACCGAGCCGCACTATTCGACCACCGGGCCGCCCGATTCCTGGATCGCGATGAGCTGGCTCACCAGCCGGTTCCAGCTCACGCGGTGGGCGTTGCCGATGATATCGATGCGCGGCAGCCCGCTGCCCTTCACGATGTAGTACGCATCGCCCTTCTGGGGCTCGATGCCGTCCATCTGGCAGATCTCATTCTCGAGCCGGCAGCTCAATCCCAGCCGGCTGTAGCGGAAATCCTCAAAGAAGCGTAGCAACCCGCTTTGCAGAGCGGCCGCCACTCCGCCGCCGCTGCCGCCGATGTTGGACAGGTTCTTGACCGCGCGCTGGCTGATGAGGTGACGCGACTTGTCGCCCGGCGGCGTGTAGAGGCGCGCATCGAAACGCACGGGCGACCAGCGAAAGAGCTCGAGATCGCGTATGTCCACGTTCAGCCGGCCGGTGATCTTCCCGAACGAGAACGCACCGGTGACCGCTTCCAGATCGAGATTGCGCATCGTGATGTTGGTGCTGAAGCGCGGGTAGTCGCCGAGCGGATTCGAAAGCTTGAGCGCGTTGACCACGACCTGGCCGTCGAAAACCCTGGCTTCCAGATCGCCGCCGAGCGACAGGACATCTGCATCGTAGGTAACCTGCGGAATGCGACCTTCGAGCTTTCCAGAGAACTCCGGCCAGCCGAATGCCTTGCAGAGCAGAGGCACGCTGATGGGTTCGAGGTTCCCATCGAAGCGCACAGACATTCCTGGCTCGCCGAATCCGCGAATGCTCAAGGTGTTGATCGCCAGTCCGCCGTCGAGTATCGGAATGACCGCGGGTTCGAGCAAGCGGAAGTCGGCGCCGGTGGTCGCGAAAGCGATGCGTGCCGCGCCGCCAGAGATTCCGTAGATGCTCGAACTGTTCCATTCGAGATGCGACTCGGCGGGCTCGGATGCGCCATTGGCTAGCGCGGCGCGCCGGGCAGACGACAGCCAGTCCACGCGGCCGCGAAGCGTCTGCATCGTGATCGCGCTGCCCGCAGCATCGACGTCGTGAATCGCAAGATCGAACGCAGCGGGTGCGCCGGCGTCGATCTCGACCACACCGGAGACGCGCCCGGTCATTTTGAGATCCTTGAGGTCGGTGTCGAGCAGAAAGGGTTGCATCAGCGCCACGAACGCGCCGGGAAACTCGAGGCGATCGAGCTCGACGCGCATCCGCCTGAGCAGGGTCTCGCCGGCAAGATCCAGCTCGCCCGACACGCGCCCGGTGACGATGTCCTTCTGCTCGACATCGAGCCGTTCGATCTGTAGCCGTCTCGTGTCACTGATCCAGCGCCCAGCAAGAGTTGCCTTGGCCGGGTTCTGGCCAAGATCCAGAAAGATCGGATCGCTGTATGCCTGACCGATACTCGACTCGAGGGTCGCCCGGATGTCCCAGTCCGGACCGACGGGAGAGAGCTCCGTGTCGATCGTCACGCCGAGCTTGTCCGTCGCCAGAGTTCCCGCGGCATTGTTCGCGTTGATCTCGCTCAATGCGCCCTGTATGCGAATGGCCGCAATGCCCGCATCGCCATGCAGTGCCGCGTTCAGCGAGCCGCGACCCTCGACCGAAAAATCCTCCGGCAACGTGAACCACGGCGCCGCGAGCTGGCGCAGGTCGGCGAGTCGCACATCGCTGGCCTGCGCCTTAACGGTCCACCCCGATTCAAGCCACCTGCCCGTGAGGCTGGCGCGACCCTGAGCGAGTCTCAAGCCGGTGATCGCGAATGTCAGGGTCTCCCGCTCGCTGTGATATTCCACGTTCGCCGTGAACTGTTGCCGGCCCAGGCGGCCGATGTTTCCCACCACTTTCGCGGCGCGACAACTGAACACCGGCTCCTTCACGATCGGGTTGCGGCACGTGACCGTCACCCGGTCCAAAGAACCGAACTCAGGAATCAGGGTCACACGCCTGACATGGACGCGCGCGATGGTTTCCAGGGCTCCCGGGAGTTCCAGCACGACGCTGACGTCGCGAGCGGACCAGCCGCTTCCCTGGACGTCGCCGATTGCGACCGTGACATTGCTCACCGCCGTGCCGCGTTGCGGTGAAACTGCCAGAATGGCTGCTGCGAACAGCACTCGTGGGAGCTGACTCAGCCGGGTGGCGGGTGAGGGGACGAAGATGCGTTCATCGGGCATGAGGGCGCGATTAACGATGACGGCGGACGAACGTGTCAATACGCGTCGGCGCTGGCGCAGCGGCGGAATGCTGGTGATCGCAACATGCATCCTGCTCACCGGATGCGCGGCGCAGATTCTCTATAACCGCCTCAACTTCCTCGTTCCCTGGTATTTCGGGGCCCGTGTTTCGCTGAGCGAAACGCAGGAGGCGGATCTCAAGGCCGCGGTCGCAGACGTGACGGCCTGGCACCGCGAATCGGAGTTGCCGCGCTACAGCGAATTTCTGCGCGCGCTGGCGCGCGAGACTCAGCAACCATTCTCGCGGCAAGGGATCGAGAGCACACTCCACGACATGGAAGCATTCTGGGCGGCGCTGGTGACAGAACTGACGCCGGGTGCGGCGCGTTGGCTTGGCTCATTGAGCCCGGCGCAGACCGACGAACTGCTCTTGAGCTTCGCGGAAGACGATGCCGAGCTGCGCGAAGAGTACTGTGAAGCTCAGCCCGAAGAGTTGGTCGCGAAACGGGCGAAGTCGATCGGGCGATCGGTGAAGTACTGGACGGGCTCCCTCGACGACCAGCAGCGTTCCATCATCGACCGTGCGGCGGCGGACATGCGCCCGACAGGCTGCGACTGGCTGGAGAGCCGTGCCCGTTGGCGCGCGGCATTGAGAAAGCTCCTGGAAGACGCTGACGCGGCGGTCTTAGACGCCCCCTTGCGCGAGCTGATGTTGAACCCCGAGCGGACCTGGACCGACACCTATCGCTCGGGATTCGAGGCCAACCGCTCGCGGCTCATCGACATGTTTGCCGAGCTCGATGCCACCTGGACCGCGGAACAACGCGGTCGCGCGGCGCGCAAGCTGGAGAAGATCGCGGACGCTCTGGATGAGCTCAAGCCCGATCAGGCGGCAGCGGATTCGACGCGGTTGCGACCGGCTTCCTTGGCTCGGTAGAGAGCCTGATCCGCGGCCCGCAGCAGGGCATCGGCGGTGACGCCGTGATCCGGAAACGCCGCGACGCCGCATGACATGGAGATGGAAGGCATGTCCAGCTGAGCGTGCCGGATCCGCATTGCCGCAATGGCATTCCTCACGTCCTCCGCGCGTTGCCGTGCGACGGCCAGAGTCGCCCCCGGCATCATGATCGCGAATTCCTCACCGCCCATCCGGCAAGCGATGTCACCACCGCGGATCGAGGCCTGCAGTTGCTGGGCGACACCCTGCAACACGGCGTCACCGGCATCGTGACCAAAACGGTCATTGACGCGCTTGAAGAAGTCGATGTCGAAGGAGATCACGCCGATCGAGCCGCGCTCGCGGTGCGCCCGGTGAATCTCGCGGTTCAGGGTCTCCTGCGCGAAGCGGCGGTTGTAAAGGGTCGTCAGCGGATCGGAGATCGACAAGTCGCGCAATTCCTCGCGCAGCCGCAGGTTGGCGATCGACAAGGCGGCCTGCTCCGCGATGGTTTCGGCCAGGGCCTGCGAGGGCGCGCGTCTCGGCATGCCAGAGTCGTTCGTGCCGCGCGGATTGCGGATGTGCAGCACGCCGATGGCCGTCGCCTGCGCCATCAACGGCACACACAGCGACCCCGCCTCGCCGTCGTCGCCCAAGTGCGCACAACGCAGTTCGCGGCCCTCAGACGTGGCGACATACACCTGGCCGCGACGCAATGCCCAGCAGTCGCTGGTGGTGATCTCGGCAGTGGCGCTCGCGAGGACTCCGTGAGCGATCACCGGCTTGAACGTCTCGGGCGAGCCATCCGTGAGGTACATCATCGAGGGCAGGTCCGGGAAAAGCTCACCCAGGAACCGTCCGACGATCTGGCAGGCTTCCTCGTGCGTGGCACAGGCGTGCAACAGAGCGCCCATCTCGGCCAGCTGGGTGAGTTCCCGCGCGCGCGACTCCGTCTCCTCGAGCTGATGCTTTTGCCGCAGGTGCACCTGACGCAGCGCCTCTTCCGCCCGCAACCTCTGGACCATGTCCGATTGGCGGGACAACAGGCTCTTCTTGAGCCGCTTGCGCAATGTGTCGATACCGACGGCGATGTCGCCGATCTCGTTCGACGGTCCCTTTGGGACCTCGACATCGAGAGAGCCGAGCGAGAGTTTCGAGGCAACGTCCCGCAGCCGCTCGACCGGCAACAGCAATCGCAGGGCGAACACGATCGCAATGACGGGGATACCGATAGCGGCAATCAGCCCGACGACGAGCAGGACATCGCGGATCTCACGCCGCAGACGCTGATCGAGAGCGATTCGCTCGGTGGTGTAGTTCACGATCACGGCGCCCAGGATCGGTCCCGCCTCGGCGCGGATCGGCGCCACCAGCTGATGAACCTGCGGTGGAGCGCCGGCACTGGTCTTGACGAACTCGCGCACCGTGCCGTCCTCGAGAGTCAGTTGCACCTCGTTGTGCGGATCGTTCTGGAATCGGCTGCCGATGAGGAAAGGAAACGAGTGCAGGAGGATCGTCCGGCTCCTGTCGATGACTGTGAACTCGCGCGATTGGGTCCGTGAGAGCGCGGCAACATAATTCCGGACATCGTGATCCGCGCTTACCGACTGCAGCCCTTCTGGGGTACTGACGTTGCTCGCCGTGAGCGCCAGTGCCTCCGCGGAGTCCCGAATCCGGGCCAGGAGCTGAAAATGCGCCTGCTCGGTACGGGAGTGCACATACCAGCCGCCCACCGCAGCCACACCGATGACGAAGCTCGTGACGCCGATGATCAGCAGGCCGCGCAGACCAAGGCCGCGACCCCGGCGATGCAAAGTCAGGCGTCCGGTTTCCAGCATGGCCGTCTGGTCGTGACGAATCTGTGCCTGCTGCAGGATGCGGCCCACCACGTAGGGCAGGCGATACAGGTCTTCACGCTTAAGGACGTCCTCCGCGCCGGCTGCTACCGCTTCGAGGCTCTGGACTTCATCGGCGGTGTCAGTGAGCAGCACGACCGGCGTATCGATGTCGCGCTCGCGCAGCGTCTGGACCACCCGGACGCCACTCAGGGCCTTCGATTCGCGGGCGCTGATGATGATGTCCCAGGATCCTCGCTCGAGCGCCGCCGCGTAGCTCTGGGGTGTGTCGACGCGCTGGGCGGCGACGCTGTAGCCCGAACTCTCGAGCTCGCGCGTGATCTGCTCGGCGTCCTCGTTCGAGTCGCCGACGATCAGCACCACGAGTCGCGCGCTCAGCGAGCGCGTGATCGGACCCGTCGAAGTGTCCGATGAAAGGACGATGCTCATGGTTTCAGCGCGGGCCCCGGGACGCCCAATGAAGTTCGGACCACGGCGCGTGGCGGAGTAACGGCCAGCGCGCCGCGGCCCCAGAGGGGCAGTTTGCAGGGCAGCCCCTCAACCGGTAGATCCATTACCCTGCAGCCGCGAGAGCAGCTGCCTCCTGCCGCGACTTCGCCATGCGTTCTAAGTCCGGTGCCGCCATCGGCATCGCGAATAACACGCCCTGCAGGGAATCACAACCCGCCTCTTTGAGGAACTCGCATGCCTGGTCGGTCTCGACGCCCTCCGCGCACACACGGATCGAGAGGCGATGCGCGAGCTCGATGATGGCGGCGACAATCGTCGAGGCCTGGCGCGAATCCGGCACGTCATGAATCAGCGTGCGATCGATCTTGAGCTCGCTGAACGGCAGCCGGCAGAGTTCCGTGAGCGACGAGTAGCCGGTGCCGAAGTCATCGAGCGAAAGCCCGATGCCGTACAGGCGCAGCCGCGTGAGCACTTCGCGCACGAGCTCGCGATCCTGCAGCGAGGCGGCTTCGATGACCTCGATCGTGATGCGCTCGGGCGAGGTCTCGTGTTCCTTGAGCACGCGCATGAAGCGCTCGATGAAGCCACTGTCCCGAACCAGGCTGGGGGTCAGGTTGATATCCACGGAGAGCTCCAGCCCGGCGGCCTCCCACAGGCCGGCCTGCCGGACCGCCTCCGCAATCACGAAATCGGTGA
>DATBVX010000011.1:0-2689 GCA_036515135.1 Steroidobacteraceae bacterium | reverse complement strand
GTCTACGGGATCACCGGTCAACAGCATCTCCATCGCGAGCTTGCGGGGGATATTGCGCGACAACGGGACGCCCGGCGTGGAGCAGAACACGCCGTAGTTCACGCCCGACGTCGCGAAGCGCGCCTCCGTCGCCGCGACCGCAAGATCGCACTGCGCGACGAGCTGGCAGCCGGCGGCGTAGGCGGGACCGTGCACGCGCGCGATCACCGGCTGCGGCAGCCGCGTGAGATCGAGCATCACTTGCCGGCAGCGCTCGAAGGCCTCCTTCGCGAATTCCCGTTCGGCGTGCTCGTGAATCTCCTTGAGATCATGGCCGGCGCAGAATGCCTTGCCCGCGCCGGCGATCACCACGACGCGGACGGATGGGTCGTTCGCGAGGTCGCGAACCGCCGACCGCAGCGCGGCGAGCAGGGCGGCCGACAGCGCGTTGTACTGGTCGGGACGGTTGAGCGTGAGGGTGGCGATGCCGGGGGCGTCCTCGCGCAGCAGCACGTCCGCTTCGGCGCCCACGTTGGTGAGATGAATGGCTGTCATGCTGGCGGACTCCTGTAGATGCCAGCCATATGGTAACGGATGATCAGCGCTTTTTCGCCGGAATCACCTTGACCGCTATTTCCTCGAGCTTTTTTGCGCGGATGACGTGGCCGTCCAATCCTGCTTCCTTCAAGGTCCCGCCATAGGCTACGGTCATGAGCTGCGAGTAGTAGGTCACCGGCATTGCGAGTTTGGTGCCGCGCTTGCGGTTGATCTCGCTCTGGTAGATCTCGACGTTGGCCTGGCACAGCGGGCAGGGGGTGACGATCATGTCCGCACCCCGGTCGTAGGCGGACTCGACGATGTCCTTGATCTGCTTCTGGCTCTTGTCCGGCTCGGAAAAAGCGAGCGCGCCGCCGCAGCAGGTCACTTTCTGGTCGTAGTCAGCGATCGCCTCGCCGCCCACGGTCTCCACCAGCTTGTCGAGATAGACCGGGTTCTCGAACGACTCGCCCGCGATGCCGAACGGGCGGTTGGTCTGGCAGCCGACATAGCCCGCGAACTTGAGCCCGTCGAGCGGCTTGACCACGTGCTTTCCCAGCTCCTCGTAGCCGAGATCCTCGATCAGCACCTCGACCATGTGCCGCACTTCTGACTTGGCTTCGTAACGCAGGCCGGCCTCCTTCAAGGCCTCGTTGGCGTCCTTCATGAGATCCGCGCTGGCGGAGAGCTTCTCCTTGCTCTCCTTCGCGTTCAACCAGCACGCGGCGCAGGTCGCGACGATGTCCCGCCCCGGCAGGTGCTTCTCGGAGAGCGCGAAATTGCGCGCGTTCATGACATGGCGCGGCAGCTCGCCCGATTCGGCGTAGCCAATCGAGGCGCCGCAGCAGTTCCAGTCCGGGATCTGCGTGAGCTTGACGTCGAGCGTCTTGCACATCGCATTGACCGAGACGAGGTAGTTGGAAGCGGATCCTCGCAGCCGCGAGGAGCAGCCGGGGTAAAACGCGTATTCCTTCTTGGCCATCTCGTTACTCCTTGGAAAAGTCGCGGCGCTTGTTCTCCAGCTCGCGCGCTTTCGCCAGCATCTTCCGTATGCCCTCCTGGTCCTTGCACGTTTCCTCGTGGAACAGCTCCAAAGGATTCAGCCGCTTGGCGAGCAGCATGCCGAGGCCGATGTTGCGCATCCCCCAGGCGTTCTTGATGCCCTGAATCAGGCCATCCTTGAAATAGAGCGCGAGGGTGAGCTTGAGCTCATTCACACGCCCGGTGTGGACGGCGTTCTTCCAGAACAGCTGCGAGAAGAAGCGCGTCGGCTGGTCCTTGGGCGCGAGCCCCAGGCGGTAGGCGTAGGTCGCGAGCCCGTGCATGATCTGCGTGATCGGCAGCTTCCGCGGGCAGCGCACGACGCAGTTGTAGCAGGAGGTGCACATCCACATCGAGTCGGAGGAGAGCACCTCCTCGCGCTTGCCGGCGCGGATCATCATGAACAGCTTCTGCGGCGAATGCTCCCAGTGCGGGCCGAACGGGCAGGAACCGGCGCACACGCCGCATTGCATGCACATCTTGACCCACTCGCCTTCCTCCACGCGCTCCTCGACCTCCTTCAGGAAGTCGTTGCGGTAGCGGGCGATGGCCTGCTCGTTCAGCGCTTCACTCATCGGCCTTTCGTCACTCGTTTCTCGTTACTCGTTGCTCGTCAGCCAAAGCCTTTCATGGGAGACGGCCCGATTTTCTCGATGATCTTCGCGTAGTCGTTGATCAACTGCGGCACCCGCTCGATATCCGTGATGGCCACTTCGTAGGTGGCTACGCGCTCGGTCTCGAGCGCCATCTGCTTCAACGTGTCCTCGATCTTGCCCATGCGTTCGGTGGCGAGCTCCGAGCCCTTGACGAAATGGCACTGATAGTCGTCGCCGTGCTTGCAGCCCATCATCATCACGCCGTCGTAGCCGGAGTTGAGCGCATCGGTGACCCAGATGGCGTTGACCGAGCCGAGGCAGCGCACCGGAATGATGCGCACGAAGGGGCTGTAGGCGAGGCGCCGCATGCCGGCCATGTCGAGCGCGGGGTAGGCGTCATTCT
Organism: Steroidobacteraceae bacterium; assembly: GCA_036515135.1. Taxonomy (GTDB): domain Bacteria; phylum Pseudomonadota; class Gammaproteobacteria; order Steroidobacterales; family Steroidobacteraceae; genus DATBVX01. The sequence goes on along the minus strand of DATBVX010000011.1, from coordinate 133 downwards.
CGCAGGCGAGCACGAGGATGCGCGGCTTGCCGGAATGCTCGTCCGGCATGTCCACCGCTTTCAACTGGGCGCCCACCGAGTCCACCGAGTAGTTTTCGAAGGAAATCACGCGCACCGGGCATGCGCCCATGCA
>DATBVX010000010.1:0-2328 GCA_036515135.1 Steroidobacteraceae bacterium | reverse complement strand
AGTTCAGGAACGAAAACGGGGAAATCGACGTCGCCATCGGCCAGCAGGTCGAGGTGGCGCTGGATGCCGTCGAGGACGGCTCCGGCGAAACCCGCCTGTCGCGCGAGAAGGCAAAACGCGCGCGCACCTGGACCCGTCTCGAGGAGGCCTTCACGAAAGGCGAAATTGTCACCGGCATCATCAATGGCCGTGTCAAGGGCGGATTCACGGTCGAGCTCGACAACGTGCGCGCCTTCCTGCCTGGCTCACTCGTGGATGTGCGCCCGGTGCGCGATCCGAGTTACCTCGAGGGCAAGGAGCTCGAGTTCAAGGTCATCAAGCTCGATCAGCGCCGCAACAATGTCGTCGTGTCGCGCCGCGCGGTCGTCGAGCAGGAATACAGTGCCGAGCGCTCGGCTCTCCTCGACAATCTCAAGGAAGGCGATGTCGTCAAGGGCGCGGTCAAGAACCTGACCGATTACGGCGCGTTCGTCGATCTCGGCGGCATCGACGGTCTGCTGCACATCACCGACATGGCATGGAAGCGCGTCAAGCACCCCTCGGAGGTGGTCAAGGTCGGCGACGAGATCGACGTGCGCATCCTGAAGTTCGACCGCGAGCGCCAGCGGGTGTCGCTCGGCATCAAGCAGCTGGGCGCGGATCCCTGGCAGAACATCGCGCGGCGCTACCCGCCGAATACGCGGCTGTTCGGCAAGATCACGAACATCGCCGACTACGGCTGTTTCGTCGAGATCGAGGAGGGCGTCGAGGGACTCGTGCACGTCTCGGAGATGGACTGGACCAACAAGAACGTCAATCCCGCGAAGGTCGTGCACGTCGGCGAGGAAGTCGAGGTGATGGTGCTCGACATCGACGAGGAGCGGCGCCGCATATCGCTTGGCCTCAAGCAGTGCAAGGCGAATCCCTGGCGCGAATTTGCCGAGAGCTACAACCGCGGCGACCGTGTCAGCGGCCAGATCAAGTCGATCACCGACTTCGGCATTTTCATCGGTTTGCAGGGTGGCATCGACGGCCTCGTGCACCTGTCCGACATCTCCTGGGACCGGCCCGGCGAAGAAGCCGTGCGCGACTACCAGAAGGCCCAGACTGTCGAGGCGACCGTGTTGTCGATCGACCCGGAGCGCGAGCGGATCTCGCTCGGTATCAAGCAGCTTGCCAAGGACCCGATCTCTGCCTATCTGGCCGAGCATCCGAAAGGCAGCATCGTCAAGGGAGTGGTCAAGGAAGTGGATGCCAGGGGCGCAATCATCGACCTGGGCGACGGGATCGAGGGCCACCTGCGCGCCTCGGAGCTGGCGCGCGATCGCGTCGAAGACGCGCGCACCGTGCTGAAGGTCGGCGAAGAGGTCGAGGCACGCTTCATCGGGGTTGACCGCAAGAGCCGCGCGGTCGCGCTGTCGATCAAGGCCAAGGAGGCCTACGACGAGGCTGAGGCCGTGCAGCAGTACCGCGGCGCGGACACGGCGACCGGCACGACGCTCGGCGACCTGCTGAAGGAGCAGATCTCCGGCCAGTGAGTGGAATCGGGACGCGTTGCAGGGGAGGACGTCAACGCGTCCCGCGGGTCAGGACGGGAGTGATAACAACAGTGTCACAGGCGTTGCCATGACAAAATCAGAGTTGATCGAGATCATCTCCACGAAGCAGAAGCACCTGCCGGCCAAGGACATCGAACTGGCCGTCAAGCAGATGCTCGAGATCATGAGCGACGCGCTCGCCGGCGGCGAACGCATCGAGATCCGGGGTTTTGGCAGCTTCTCCCTGCACTTCCGGCCGCCCCGCCAGGGCCGCAACCCGAAGACCGGCGAGGCCGTGGCGCTCGCGGGCAAGTACGTCCCGCATTTCAAGCCGGGCAAGGATCTGCGCGAGCGGGTCAATGCAGGGCAAAAGCACCCGATCCGCAACTGAACCGTGCGACCGGCGCAGCGCCGGTGACCGATGAATCCCGAATCGGTGTGGATTTTCCTGACCCTGCTGTTCCTCGGCGGGGCGATCGGCTTCTATGCCGCACGACGGCCCCGGCCGAGCGCGGTGGGCGCCGAGCGCTTGCGTGGCAGCTACCTCGCGGGCGTCAATTTTCTCGTCAATGAACAGCCCGACCGGGCACTCGAGTCCTTCCTGCGCGCTGCGGAACTCGATGCCGATACGGTCGAGACCCACTTCGCGCTGGGCAGCCTCTATCGGCGGCGCGGCGAGGTGGACCGGGCAATCCGCATCCACCAGAACATCGTCGCGCGCGAATCGCTCGAACCCGAGCATCGGGAACAGGCGAGTTTCGCGCTCGCCCAGGATTACCTGCGTGCCGGGCTGCTCGCCCGCGCGGAGAAG
>DATBVX010000009.1:0-4739 GCA_036515135.1 Steroidobacteraceae bacterium | reverse complement strand
TTTGCGGAGGAGAGCATCAGCTCACCCACGCCCTGCCAGTCGCCGCGGTCGATGCGTTTCATGTACTCGGCGAGCGAGTACGTGTGCATCGAGACCTCGGGATGAGCGTGCGGGCCGAGAAACTGCGCGCCTTCCACGCAGAGGGTCCGATAACAAAGTGCTGCACCTTCGGCGGAGCAGGCAACAATACCGATGTGCTGGGGCATGACGGCCGTCATCGGACGCCAGCGGGCGTCAGCGAACGTCGCTCGCGCATTGGGAGCGTCTCGTTCAGGCGAATCGCAACGACGACGCCAGAACCAAACGTCAGAGCCGCAACCGCGGCCATTGCGGCTGACAATCCCAACGCATCCGCGATCGCGCCGGACAGAAGCGCGCCGAATGCGTAGCCGAGATCGCGCCACAGTCGATACACGCCGACTGACGAGGCCCGTATCGCTGGGTGAGTCACGTCGCCGATTGTGGCGAGCAATGTCGGATAGACCATAGCCGTGCCGAGTCCGAGCAACACGGCGCCGGCTGCAAAGCCGGCCATGTCACTCGACACGATCACGACGCCTATGCCCGCGGCCTGAATCCACATGCCGAAGGCGATCAACCACTTGCGGCCGATGCGATCCGACCAGGGACCCGTGAAGAGCTGACCAATGCCCCAGGTAGCCGGGTAGAGAGCTGCGAGCGCACCGATCTGCTCGAGATTCATCTGGCTCGCCGCGAAGAAGAGCGGGAACAGACCCCACGCCATCCCGTCGTTGAGATTGTTGACCAGCCCCGCCTGCGTGACGCTCGAGAGATTTCGGTCCGTCAGCGTCGTGCGCAGAAACACTTCGCGCTGCGAGGGCAGTTTCTCCCGCGTCTCCCGCATGGCCGATTCGTGCGCCGCATGATGATGCGTCTCACGCACCGCGAACAAGGACAGCAACAGACCACAGGCGACGAAACCCACGCCCAGATAGAAGGGTTCGGGCCGCAGGCCGTGGGTCGCCGCAATCCATCCGGTCGCGAGCGCGCTCGCGGCGACCGCAAAGTAGCCCGCAAACTCGTTGAGCCCCATCGCGAGTCCGCGCTGACGCGGACCGGCGAGGTCGATCTTCATGATCACCGTGACCGACCAGGTCAGCCCCTGACTGATACCCAGCAGGACGTTTGCCATGATCACCCAGTGCCAATTCGGCGCAACCATGAGAAGAAAAGGAACGGGTACTGCAAACAGCCAGCCAGCGATCAGCACGAGCCTGCGCCCGAAGCGATCCGCGAGCCGCCCGGCGAGATAGTTGCTTAGTGCTTTGGTTACGCCAAACGCCGCGATGAAGGAGAGGATCGCGGTGCGCGCCGCGATGCCGAACTCTTGCTCGGCGATCGCCGGCAGAATGCTGCGCTCGAGGCCGACCATGGCGCCGACGAAAGCGTTCACGATGACCAGCAGCGAGAACTGCGCCCAGTTCTCGCGCAGGCCGAGACGCACCCCTGGTGCATTCATGCTCGCGCTGCGAGGCCTCGATTCTCGAGAAGAATGTGTTCCATCTCGGCAGGCTTGGCTGGCACGTTCGAGAGCGCCTCCACAAATTCCTCCACCGATGCACGCAGGAGTGGATTCCACCGCTTCTCGAACGCAATCGTGCTGGAAGGCTTACCGCTCATGCCCGCGCCGCAGACGGAGCCCGCGAAATGACCCGGGAAGATCTCAAGATCGTCGGGCAGCGTCAGGATCTTCCTATGGATGCTTGCGAACAGTTCACGCGCATTTTCACGTGCTCGGCCCGGAAGGTCCGGCCGACCTACTGCGCCGACGAAAAGCGTGTCGCCGGTCAGCAGAAACCATGGATCGGGACCACGCCTCAGGTCCTTCACGAGCAGGCAGATGCTTTCCGGCGTATGACCGGGCGTGTGCAATACCGTCACGCGGGTGTTGCCCAGCTCAAGTTCTTCGGAGTCGCGTACAGGCGCGAACGTCACATCGACGTCGGCGGATTCGTGCAGACAGTACCGGGCGCCTGCCCGGCGCGCCAGCTCGGGACCGCCCGAACGATGATCGGCGTGCACGTGCGTATCGATCACGTGCGTGATCTTCATATCCTTCGCAGCGGCAAACTGCAGGTACGAGTCGAGATCTCGTGCCTGCGGATCGACCACGGCGCATTTGCTCAATGTCCCGCACCCGAATACGTATGCGGCGCAACCGGTGTCAAAGTAGTGGAACGGCCTGAAGATCATGGTCGGACCTCCTCGGGCGACTTCTCCACGCGCCAGCCGCGCACTCGCCAATCGACGACCCCTTCCTCCATCCGGTGCGCACGAAATCCCTTGCTGCGTAGAAACCGCACCGCCTCCATGGCCATCACACAGTGCGGGCCGCGACAGTACGCCACGATGTCACGGCTCTTTGGCAGTTCGGAAAGACGTTTCCTGAGCTCCTTAAGCGGCACCGAGCGCGCGCCCGGAATGTGGCCTGCGCGATACTCTTGTGCAGGGCGAACATCGAGTACCGTCACTTCCGCATCCCGCACGCGCCGCAGCAGCTCTTTTGCGGAGACGCGTTCCAGCGACCCCCGTTCCTTGAGGAACGCGTTCGTGATCTCGCCGATTTCGGCGAGGCGTGACTCGGCCAGTGTGCGCAGGGCGTGCACGAACCGCAGGACCTGCTCGTCAGCGACCCGATACTCGACGTATAGGCCCTTCTTCTGGGCATCGATGACCCGGGCCCGGCGCAGAACCTGCAGGTGTTGAGAGGCGTTCGCGACGCTGATCCCGGCCTGCTGCGCAAGTGATTCAACCGTACGCGGTCCCTGGCAGAGCAGCTCCAGGAGCTCGATGCGTTTCGGTGCCGCGAGCGCCTTGCCGATTCGGGCGAACTGCCCGAACACCCCGTCCTTCATCTCACGCGTATGCATTCTTAGCTCTCCGCTATTCAAGTATTCGCTTGAATACTATACTATACACAGTGCGGGTTCGAGGCAATCGGCGTTCGCGAGGTGACGGAGGAAAGCCCAAGATGGCAAATATAGTCCAGCAGCCCGACCCAGCGCCTGGCTGCGATGCTTTCATGGGACGCTGGAGCAGGAAACTGGCGCCGCAGTTCGTCGCCTGGTTGGCCGTTCCGCCGCAGTCTCGCTGGCTGAATGTGGGCCGTGCGAGGCTTGCGCGCGCGTGACTGTAATTGAGAATGCGACGAAGACTATCGGCGCGTCTGCCCCGTGCTTTTTCTGACAGGAACCGCAATGCAGGCATTGTTCATCCTCAATGATCCACCCTATGGCACGGAGCGCAGCTACAACGCGCTGCGTCTTGCCGGCTCTCTTTCAAAGCAAACCGGGGAAAACGTCCGGGTGTTTCTCATCGGCGAGGGAGCTGCGTGCGCGCACGGGCACCAGAAGGTCCCACAGGGCCACTACAACATCGAGATCATGCTGAAAACTGTGGTGAAACATGGCGGCGAGGTTGGCGTCTGCTCATCCTGCATGGATGCACGCGGCATATCGGATGCGGACCTGGTCGAGGGCGCGAAGCGCAGCTCCATGGACGAACTGACTGAGTGGAGTCGCGATGCCGACAAGGTGTTCGTGTTCTGACACGATGGCGCCGACAGATGGCCAGCGGTTGCCGGTCGGCGGGTGGTTGGCCACTGCCGAGCGCGAGCCCGGCGATGCAGACTTGTCCGCCATGACCGAAGCGCTTACCCCAAGCGTGTACGAGCGCTGGAGATCGACGTCGATCGGCGCGATGGTCGAGCAGCTTGAGGCGCGACTCGTGTTCGAACTTACCGGCCCGCTTGCTGGGAAACGTGTGCTGGACGTGGGCACCGGCGATGGCACGTATGCGATCCAGTCGGCAGCGCGTGGGGCTGAAGTCACGGCGCTCGATATCTCCACGGCGATGTTGGAGGCCACGAGGGCGCGCGCACGGAAGCAAGGCGTCTCTGTTGCACTCCGTGAGGGTAGCGTCGAACGTCTCCCATTCGAGACCGAGTCCTTCGATGTTGTCCTTGCGGTAACACTGCTGTGCACCCTGAAGGACATAGCCAGTGCCCTCCGCGAGCTGGCCCGCGTGGTCGTTCCTGGCGGCACACTCATCGTGGGAGAGCTCGGTCGTTGGAGCACCTGGGCCGCGAAGCGCAGGCTTCAGTCCCTTGGCAGAGAGACGTTCTGGAGCTCGGCGCATTTCTGGACACGGCGTGAGCTCGAAAGCCGACTCATCGAGTCAGGCCTGCGGATCGAGGCATCGCGTGGAGCCATCTACTTCCCACCCATTACTGTCGTCGCGCGACTCATGGCTCGCTTCGATCCCAAGCTGGCACGATTCGGCACGTTCGGCGCTGCATTCCTCTGTGTCGCATCACGAAAGCCCACTGCCTCATGACATCCGACCCCATCTACCTTGACCACAACGCAACGACGCCGCTTCTGCCCGAAGTCGTCGAATCGATGTTGCCGTTTCTGCGCCAGCACTTCGGCAATCCGTCGAGCCGACACGTCTACGGTCGCCGCGCTCACGACGCCGTCGAGCAAGCGCGTGTCAAGATCGCAGCCCTCCTCCACTGCGACAGCGACGAAGTTGTCTTCACGTCTGGCGGCAGCGAGGCCAACAATCTCGCCATTCGAGGCGTGACAGCTGCGAGCGCTCGCAGGCGCGTTGTGACGACAGCGGTCGAGCACCCGGCGACGGCACGCCCCGTGGATTGGCTCGAACGGCATGGCTGGGACGTTTACCGTGCTGGCGTCGACGCAAACGGGCGCGTGCTT
>DATBVX010000008.1:0-15388 GCA_036515135.1 Steroidobacteraceae bacterium | reverse complement strand
GAGGGCTCAGGGACGCCCTGTTCGATGGCGGTCATGGCCTTCCCACCGGAGAAGTGAGCGCCGCCGGCCAGCATTTCTACAGCATGTCATTTTGGTCGCTGCCGCAGCGACAGGGCCGTTGCTTCGAGCAAATGCCCTACATGGAAGGATACGGCGGCAACCTGGTGCTGCTGCACCCCAGCGGCGCGACTGCGTTCCGTTTTGCGGATGCAGGCAGCTACGATGTCGAGGCTTTGAGCGAAGTCGCGTCTGAAATCCGGCATTGGTGCCGGTAACGGCTTTCGCCGGCCGGGCAGCCGTCACGCCCCCAGCCAGCGCGCAAGCCGAGCCGGCGAGAGTCCCACCATGTAACCCAGCGCCAGCAGACGATTGCAAAGTGCCCGTCGCAGCCAGCCATCGCGCTGCCAGCGCCGCTCCGAAACCCCGATGGGAAGTGACAAGGCCTCGAAGCGCCCTTGCCGCCGCAGCGCCTTGACGAGAGGTACCTCTTCGAACAGCGGTGTCGGCGTGAATCCACCGCACACATCGAAGCTCTCGCGCTCTGCGAATAGTCCTTGGTCACCGTACGGCACGCCCCACCGGCATCGCAATCGGATCGCGATCTCGAGAAGCGCCTTGTACCAGCGGCGCTGGCCGGTGAAACGGAACCTGAAATAGCCACCGACCGCGCCGCTGTCGACGGCTATGGCGATGGCGGTGAGCGAATCCGGGTGCGGCTCGCAATCGGCATGCAGGAACCACAGTGTCGATCCATGTGCGTGCGCCGCTCCCTTCATCAGCTGCACTCCACGGCCGTGCACCGAGGGCAACCACACGGCTTTTTGACGCTTGCACAGGGCACGCGTGCTGGTGCTGGAGTCACCGTCGACGACGATTATTTCGCGGGGACGGCGCGGCCAGGCGCGAATGCGCCGCAGAAGGCCGGCCAGCGCGGCGTCATCAGCGAGCGTCGGGATGACGATGCTGATCTCGTAGGGAACGGTCATTCCCTGAATTATCTGCTACACAGGGTCGAGTGCGTACGCCCAACGCCGGGAGCACCCGATCATCGCCGGGAATGGCTGGCGTATCGAATCGTCGATCAACGTCCCGCGGGACGGCAGATACGTGTTCCGGTGCTGACCGTGCAGTCGTCTGCATCGGCCGGTTGCACGTCGCTCAGCGAGAACCGGATGGTCTGTGTCTTCTTCTGTTCCACGGTTGTGCCATCGACGGTCATCGGCTCGAAGCGCCACGATCGGACCGCCCGGCGAACAGCCGACTCGAACACATTGCGCGGCTGTGCGGCGACGATATCGACGTTCGACACGCGCCCGTCGCGGCCGATCACGTAGCTCACCGTTACCCAGCCTTCGATGCTGTCTGCGCGCGCCTTGTCGGGAAACTCCGGCTGGGGCTGGAGAATCGCGATGGCGCGCGCCGGCTGGAAGCCGTCGCTATCGCCGGAAAGGTCGCCGCGCTCAGGACTTGCTTGCGCCGCGGCACCGCTCTGATCGCCGACCACGGGCGGATTCAGCCATACGAGCTCCACGCCATTTTCCATGGCCGCCCGGTCAACTGCCGCCATTCGCGCCCGATCGACGACGGATCCCGCGGCGGGGCTGCCGCCCGCAACCGACGCCATCGGGGCGGTGACCACGACCGCCTCGGTCGGCACGGCAGTGTCAGCGGCCAATCTTGACTGCGCCGAATCGTGGGCGGAATCCGCGGCTGCAGGCGAGTCGATTCTCGAAGCGGGCACGGAATCTGGCTTCACCACCGCCGCAGAACTCGAGATCGCGGCCGCAGAGACCGGCGTCGTCGATGTGGATTGTGCCGCGGCGAAGCGCTCGCTGATTGACCGGCTGGCGACGACAGCAGGCGTCGCCGAGTTGACGTCGCCTTCCTGCTCGAGCGATTTCGTCGGCAAATTCGGTGCCAGCGGCATAGCCTGAATCAGGGGCGGCGTGCTCTCGAACGGCGCCGCCGATTCGACCTGCGGTCGAGAAGCGAGTGCGGCTGGCCGCTCGCGAAGGTTGCCACCGAGCGGCTGCAGCAAGCCACTGACGCTTACGGCCACCATCGCGAGCATTACGCCGATCGTCCAGTGGGCGGCTACGCGCGGCGGCTTGCGTGCGCCGACGAGGCGCCGAATGCGCGACAAGAGCTGACCGCCGTCACTCGCCACGCTGGTCTGCAGGCTCAGACTTTGCACGCCCGCCAGCTCCGTGAGCGCTCGCGCGTACCCGAGCGCGTCGCCCGAGTGCGCCACGACCAGGTCGTCGCAACAATGCTCGCGCTCCTGACGCAAGACTCGCGACACCCAGCGTACGACCGGGTGATAAAAAAGCAGGGTTTCGACCACGACCTGGAGCAGATTGACCAGGTGGTCGTAGCGGCGGACGTGGGCCAGCTCGTGCATCAGGACCAGCTCCAGTTGCCACGTCGTGAGGCCGGTGAGTGCGCTCACGGGAACGAGTATCACGGGCCTGAGCCATCCGACCACCATCGGCACATGAACGCGCGCCGATTGCATTGCCCGCACGGCGGTGCGCATGCCGAGAGTGGCGACCATGCGCCGCACCCGTTGTTCCCATGCGGGCGACAGCGGCGAGACGTCGACGCGCGTCAGCTGATAAACGTTGCGCCATTCGAGCAGCAGGCGAGCGGTCATGAAACTCACGCCGGCAGCCCAGATCAACACCGTCCATGGCAGCCAGGGATGGATCAGCGACTGCCAGTCCGCGACTGACGAGCTGATTGCGACGGTGATCACCGCGGTTGTCGTGGGGATGGCATCCACTGCGCCCGCCGCGAAGCCGGCATCACTTGGACTCAGCCACACGAAAGATGCCACGGGCGCCGCAGCCAGCAGCAGCATGAAGAACAGCGCCAGTCGATACCGTGTGCGGGCGGAAGCATTGGTGGCGGCCGCCAGCGAGATGCCGAACAGCACCCCGAGGACAGCGCCTTGCCAGAGGAAATGCAGCAGCGTCCAGCCGAGCGTGGCGACCAACCGCTCAAGCGTCGGCGAGTCAAGCTCGATCATGGGGTACCTCCGTTCTCACCCGCGACAGCTGCAACCATCGCGTGCGTCCGGTCAGTTGTTCTGTGTGCCCTGAAGCCTGTCGAGCAGCGCACGGATCTCGGCCAGCTCCTCCGGCCGTACCCGGTCGGCGCCGCTGAGCGCTTGCAGCACCAGCTGCGAGCGCGAGCCGTCGAAAGCGCCATCGATCAACTGTCGCGTGAGCTGCCGCTGGGTCTGTTCCCGACTCACGGCGGGTCGATAGACGTGCGCCCGCTGCGAGTCCTCCCGTTTGACCAGACCCTTGTCCAGCATGATTTGCAGGAACTTGAGCACGGTCGTATATCCCAGATTGCGATCGTCCTGGGAAAGTTCCTCATGCACGTGGCGAACGGTGCTCGGACCGAGCCGCCACAGGGCGCGCAGGATGTTGAGTTCGGCGTTGGTGGGACGAACGATGCGCAGCTCGCTCTTTCTCTTCATGTGCGTAGCTCCCCCGGGCAGGCGCGATGATTATATGTCGTAACGAATCTCTTCGTATACTGATCGCAAGCGCCTGTATCAGTTACGCAACATATCCTGGCCGTGCCGGAGGTGAAGACCCGCGCCGGCGCCGGGAGTGTGCGCCTCCGCACAAAACCACAGGGAGCCTGAACATCGGGTGGCGGTTTTCTCGCTATTCCCTATGAGGGCTGCAAATACCGGGCAGGACGCCCGACCCCAGGGATGGTCGAGGGAACGAGCAATCCGGCTGCGAAGGGTTCTGCCCTTCGCAGCCCGCCCCGTTAATCGCGGGTTCATGCGGATTGGGCTAGAGTGGCCCTATGCACTTCCGGGCTGTCCTTGCCGTTAGCCTGCTGCTGACCAGCCTCCCGGCCGCTGCATTCCACTGTGGCCAGCGCCTGGTCCACGAGGGGGATAGCCGCTACGACGTGCGCTCGAAATGCGGCGAGCCCGACGACATCGAAACCCGTTCGATCCTGCGCCAGCCGGTCGTTTGGTTTCACGGCCGACCCATCCTGGCCGCACCTGGCTCGCTGGTCGAAGTAACGGTCGAAATCTGGACCTACAACTTCGGTCCGCACAAGCTCATGCGCCGTCTGCGCTTCGACGACGGCGAGCTTGTCGACATCGAGACCCTCGGATACGGATATCTCGAGTGACGGCTCAGGTGGGCGCGCGCTCCACCAGCCAGCGGTCGAGTTTTGCCTCGAGCACATCGAGCGGCAACGCACCGTCAATCAGCACCTGGGTGTGAAACTCGCGGACGTCGAAATCGTCGCCGAGCTTCTGAACTGCGCGCGCCCGCAGGTCCTTCAGCTTGAGCTCGCCGACCTTGTAGGCCAGCGCCTGGCCCGGGTTGGCTATATAGCGTTCGATCTCTGATACGGCATCTGCCGGCCCCACTGGGGCATTGGCCGACATGTATTCGATCGCCTGTTCGCGACTCCAGCCCTTCGCATGGATGCCCGTATCGACCACCAGTCGCACCGCGCGGAATATCTCGGTACCCAGCGCGCCGAAGAGGTCATACGGATCGGCATACAAACCGAGCTCCTTGCCGAGTGACTCGGAATACAGACCCCAGCCCTCCGAGTACGCCGTGTAGCCGCCAAAGCGCCGGAACCGCGGCAGGTTCTCGAGTTCCTGCTGGATCGAGAACTGGAAGTGGTGCCCCGGAACTGCCTCATGCAGATAGACGGCCCGCATCGAATAGCGTGGCCGCGACTTGAGATCGAATGTGTTGACGTAGAACACGCCCGGGCGGGTGCCATCCGGTGTCGCGGGCCGATAGGAAGCGGTGGCAGCCGACTGGGCACGAAATTCCTCCACGGCGCGGATCTCAAAATCAGCCTTCGGCTGGATGGCGAACAGGCTCGGCGCTGCTGCCGCAACTTGATCCTTCAGCGCCCGATATCCATTCAGGAGATCGTCCGGGGTCGTGTAGTAGAAGCGTGGATCACTGCGCAGGAGCGCAAAGAACGCGGCCAGATCGCCCTTGAAGCCGACTTGCTGCATCACCCGATCCATTTCGCCGCGAATGCGCGCGACCTCCTTGAGCCCGAGTTCGTGAATCTGCTCGGGCGTGAGGTTCGTGGTGGTTTGCAGCTTCACCTGGTAGGCGTACCACTCCGCACCCTGCGGGAGGCTCGTTAATGCGACCGTCGCGCGCGTCCGTGGCAGGTAGTCGTCGCGGACGAAGGTGTGCAGCCGGCGATAGCTGGGGACGATCTGCTCGCCGATCGCCTTGGTAAGTGCAGCGGTGAGCCGCTGGCGATCCTGCGCGCTGAAGTTTTCGGGAAACTGCGCGACCGGGCGGTAGAAAACGCTCTGCGTCGGATCGCTGACCAGCATGGCCTCGAGCTGCGGCAATACCTTCTCCATCACGATTCGCGGTTGGACCACGCCTCTTGAAACGCCGTCTCGCATGTTCTCAATTGCCTGGTCGGCCCAGACCACGAAGTCCGCGACGCGCTTCAACCAGTCGTCGTAGTCCTTGACCGTCGCAAAAGGCTGCACGCCGCTGGCGGCGCCCATCTGCGCGAAAAGCGACGGCAGGCTGAAGGATTGGTTGATCGGCAAGAGCTCGTTCGGAAAGCGATAGCCCTCGATCGACATTTCACGGTCGAGCTTGAAGATGTCGTAGGTCAGACGCGCCTGTCCCGAGAGCGCGGCTGGATCGATGCTCTTGAGTTGCTCCAGGTATTTCTGGTCGAGCGCGAGGGAATCCGCCAGGTATTTCGGACCGATGTCGATCGCGAGCCGATCGTTGTAACGATTGTCCCCGTAGAAGGTCGCCGCGATCGGGTTGAGGACGAGAAACTCCTCCCAGTACTGCTCGACGAGCTGCGTGAGCCGCTGCTCGGCGGATTGTGCAAGCGCTGCTTGCTCACCCTCAGTTAACGCCGCCTGTTTGTCGGAGCAGGCGCAGAGCACCGCAAATGCGATGACGATAAGGACACGGACGAACTTCATCGGACTCCCCTTCTGGTGTCGTTGATCCAGCGATCGACTTTCATCTCGAGCACGTCCATTGGCAGCGCGCCGTCGCGCAGCACGACCCCGTGGAATGCCTTCACGTCGAAATTCGGCCCCAGCGCCGCTTCGGCCCGGGCGCGCATGGCGCTAATACGGAGCTGCCCGACCTTGTAACCGAGCGCCTGCCCCGGCCAGGCGATGTAGCGTTCGACTTCGGCGATCACGTCACTCTCGGCCAGCGAGGAGTGGTCGAGCATGTAGCGAATCGCCTGTTCGCGGCTCCAGTCCTTGGCATGCACGCCGGTATCGACGACCAGGCGCATGGCGCGCAGCATTTCATCATTGAGGCGGCCGTAGTACTGGTACGGATCGGTAAACAGGCCCAGCTCTTTACCGATCGACTCGCAGTAAAGCGCCCAGCCTTCGCCATAAGCGGTGTAGAAGTCGAAGCGCCGCACGCGCGGCAGGCCGGTGAGCTCCTGCTGGATCGACACCTGGAAGTGATGACCAGGCGCGGCCTCGTGCAGTGACAGCGTCTCCATCCCGTACTTCGGCTGTCCTTTCAAGTCAAAGGTGTTGACGTAAAAGATGCCGAGCCGCTTGCCATCCGCGGAAGGCCGCTCGTAGAACGCCCCTGCGGCGGACTGCGCGCGAAACGGTTCGACGGCGCGGATCTCGTAGTCCGCCTTGGGAAAGTCGGCGAACATCTTCGGCAGCAGTGCGTTGATCCGCAGCTTCAGGTCGCGATACCCGGCGAGCAGCTCATCAGGAGTCTCGTAGTAGAAGCGCGGATCCTCCTTCAGGAAGCGGAAGAACGCCCTGAGATCGCCTTCGAAGCCGACCTGCTCGCGCACCGCGTTCATTTCGGTCTCGATGCGCGCCACTTCGCGCAATCCCAGCTCGTGGATCTCGTCCGGCGGCATGCGCGTGGTCGTGAAGGCGGCGACCAGGAACGCGTACCAGTCCTTCCCGCCCGGCAATTGCGACCAACCGACGGTAGTACGCGTCGCGGGCAGATACTCGGTGCTCATGTAGTCGTACAGGCGACGGTAGGACGCCAGCGTCGTCGCGATCGAGGCCCGATAATCCGCGGCCAGCCGTTCGCGTGTCCTGGCGTCGATGTCGCGCGGAAGAGAGCGCAGCGGTTGCTCGAAAATGCTGTCTTCCGGGCGCGCCGCAGCCAGTGCGTTGAGCTGCGGCAGCACTTTTTCCACCACTGCGTGCGGCTGCGTAATGCCGGCCTTCACACCGTCGCGCATGTTGGCGATCGCCTGATCAACCCAAACCTGCATATCAGCCATGCGATGCCTGAAATCCTCGTAGTCCTTGAGCGTTGCGAACGGATGCGCGCCGGCGCCAGAACCGAGGATGGCGAAATCCGCTGTCGGATTGTTGAACTGGTCGATGGGCAAGAGCTGTTGCGGGAAGTTGAAGCCCTCGATGTTGAGATCGCGGCGCGACTTGAACACGTCATAGGTGAGCCGCGCTTGCGGCGAGAGCGCGGCGACATCGATCTCTGCGAGCCGGGCAAGGAATCTGCGCTCGGTGGCGAGCGCCTGCTCGCGCCACTGCGGACCGATGTCATTCGCAATCTGATCGTTGAACCGGTTGTCGCCGATCTGGCTTGCGAAGACCGGGTTGAGCGCGAGGCTGGCTTCGAAATACGCCTCGACAATTAGGCTGAGTTCCGCGTCTCCCGCGGAAGGCGTGGCAGCGGACGTTGTCCACTGAAGCGCGCAGGCAAGCGCGATGACGAATAAACGATAGTTGAATCTCATGGATAGTCCCGTTGCGGTTCAAGTCGTCGCGGCGGAGCCCGCCGTCACCGCGCGTCCGGAGATCACGAAGTAGCGCACATTGAGCAGCGCTGCGCAGGCCGTCAATCCAGCGATCAGGCCGACCCAGATGAAGGTAGGTCCCAGACTCCGGGCTACTCCAAGTCCATAGGCCAGCGGGAAGCCGATGACCCAGTACGCGAACAGCGCCAGCAGCATCGGAACATGCGCATCCTTGAACCCCCGCAGCGCTCCGGCGCTGCCGATCTGCAATCCGTCCGAGACCTGGAAGATAGCAGCCATCAGCAAGAGCCCCGCGGCAACGGTACGAACCCCTTCATCCTGCGTATAAAGCGCCGCGATGTGCTCACCAAGGAAAACGATGGCGACCGCCGACCAGGCCATGAATCCGCCACACAGCGCGATGCCGATCGCCACGGCGGCGAGGTCGCGCGCGCTCAACTGCCCAGCCATCACCGTGTCGGTGAAACTCATTCCAGCAACTGCAAGGTAGTTGGCTATCAAAAGCCCGGCCAATCGCAGGATCGCGCGTGCATCGGCGCGGAAGCGTTGACGAAACGACGCGGTTGTGGGCGAAGCGAACACGCGGAAGCCCGGCGAAATGCCGGCCGATTAGCGGGAGCCGGGTTTGGGTGGCATTCTACGTGAGCACAATGCTCCCCGGAGGACGATCATGAT
The DNA here is from genome assembly GCA_036515135.1 of Steroidobacteraceae bacterium. GTDB lineage: Bacteria > Pseudomonadota > Gammaproteobacteria > Steroidobacterales > Steroidobacteraceae > DATBVX01. The sequence continues at coordinate 6,931 of DATBVX010000008.1, read as the reverse complement.
CGTGGGTTCACAGGTTCGGCGCGTCGCCATCATCGGCGGGGCGCGCATTCCATTCGCACGCGCACACGGCGCCTACGCCAACCTGAGCAACCAGGACATGCTCACCGCCGCGTTCAAGGGCGTGGTGGACAAGTTCGGCCTGCGCGGCGAGCGGCTGGGCGACGTCGGCGCCGGTGCCGTAATGAAGCACTCGAAAGAGTGGAACCTGGTGCGCGAGAGCGTGCTCGGTTGCGGACTTGCGGCTGAAACACCGGGCTTCGATCTGCAGCGCGCCTGCGGCACCAGCCTGGAGACGGCGATCATCATCGGCAGCAAGATCGCACTCGGCCAGATCGACTCTGGCATCGCGGGTGGCGTCGACACAGTGAGCGATCCGCCGGTCGTCTTCTCGCGCGACTATCAGCAGCTCTTGCTCAGGAGTTTTCGCGGTCGCACGTTCATGGAGAGAGTGAAGCCATTCTTCGGTCTGCGGCCGCGTCATTTCAAACCCGTTCTACCCGGCGTCGTCGAGCCGCGCACGGGCTTGAGCATGGGCCAGAGCTGCGAACTGATGGCGAAGCAGTGGAAAGTGACCCGCGAGGAGCAGGATGAGCTCGCCTACGAAAGCCACCGGCGCGCGGCCGCGGCCTACGAGACGGGCTTCTACTCGGACCTGGTCATCGAGTTCCAGGGGATCAAGGCCGACAACAACGTCCGCCGCGACACCAGCATCGAGAGGTTGGCCACGCTCAAGCCGTCTTTCGATTTCACCGGCGCCGGCACGCTCACGGCGGGGAACTCGACGCCGATGACCGACGGCGCCTCGGCGGTGCTGCTGGCGAGCGAGGAGTGGGCGCGCGCGCGCAAGCTTCCGGTCCAGTCGTATCTGCGCTATGGCAAGGTGGCGGCGGTTGATTTCGTGAGCAAGGAAGGCCTGCTCATGGCGCCCGCCTATGCAGTGGCGCGCATGCTGAGCGATGCGGGGCTCACGCTGCAGGACTTTGACTACTACGAGATCCACGAGGCCTTTGCCGCGCAGGTGCTGTGCGCGCTCAAGGCGTGGGAATCGCCGGAGTTCTGTCGCGACCGGTTGGGTCTTTCGAAGCCGCTGGGCCGCATCGATCGCGCGCGACTCAACGTGATGGGCGGCAGTGTCGCCATTGGTCACCCCTTCGCGGCGACCGGCACGCGCATCGTGGCGACACTTGCCAAGCTGCTCGAGCAGAAGAACGCGCATCGCGGCCTCATATCGGTCTGTACCGCCGGCGGCATGGGCGTCACCGCGATCTTGGAGCGATAGCGGGAAGGGCCCGGTTGGCACCCGCATTGCTCAGTGACTGGTCAATCCGCAACAGAAGAGGCCGTTAGCGCTCCCTGGATTGCGAGGTCATCTTGAACTCGCTCGACTCGTCCCTGGTTCTTGCAACGACAACAGTGAATGAGAGCAGGAGTGCTGGGGTCTATTCGCAAGCCGCAGTGGGCGTCCAAGTCGCGGGCTCCACAACCACTTGACTGATGCGCCAGGGTTTGGACGACAGTCACTCACAAGGAATCCCATTTAGCGATCGTGCTTTCCCTTGTCCCAGCGCTCACCAAAGCGCGCCTTGGCAAAGCGGCTCGGGAAGTCCTCGAGCGGAGTCGCCATCGAGTCGTTCCAGCGGTTGAGGTAGCCGACATAGCCGATCGTGGCGAGCAGCTCAACGATTTGTTCTTCGGTGTAATGCTGGCGCAATTCCAGAAAGTGATCGTCAGTGACGGCATTCGGCACCATCGAGGCGGCTACGGCAAACTCGAAGGCTGCCTTCTCCGCAGCGCTGAACAGATTATTTGTCCGGTATTCCCAGAGTGCCTCTATCCTTTCGTCCGCCACATCCATCCGACTCATGTTGGTCGAGAAATGGGCCTGGCAGTACAGGCAGCCGGTCGAGCGGCTCGAGAGCTCGGCCACCATGCTCTTGAGGCCCATTGGCAGCACCCCACCTTCGACGTCGTAGATGGCCTGTCCGAGCGCTGCGAGCGCCTTAACGATTTTGGGCCGGCGCGCCATGGTCAATATGCTATTCGGCACGAAGCCCATGCGCCGCTCGAAGGTACGTAAGTACTCTTCGAGCTCCGGCACGTCTTCCCGCTTGAGCGGGTGCAACCGTGGTGAGAGGTTCTTCATGATCTTTCCGCCTCCATCTCAGCCTTCACGCATCGTTTCGCGTCGCGTCGATCAGAATCGAGGTGCGACTGCTTTGCCCACCCGGAACAAAGGATTGACCGGCCGGGACCAGGCTACCCGTCGGGAGCGCACTCAGCACGGTGGGTGCGGGGACACAGTAAGATGCCGGCTCCCTCGCAGAAACACCATTTGTTGACAGCAGTGTGCGCATCGCAATTGTTTGACGCACGAAGGCGACAGCGGCGCGGGATGGCGGTGCAGCTCATCCAAGTCCCGTTGGCGCCACAAACGGTAGCAAGCCAGTGTTGGGATGGCAATCCAGGTACTCGAAGGAGTGCTCGCCATCACGTGACGGCAGAAACACCTCGTGCCACAGCCGCAGTCGCATCGCGGACCCAGCTCCTCGGCCGTCGTTGCAAAGCTCGAGCTCGTGACCGACGCAGTCCGTCAAATGTTGCCCGCGAAGCCACGACTCGGCGCGCTTGGAACCTTGCCGACAGTTTCATTTGAAACTAAATTAGCACCACAACGACATCCGCCGTAGCCGAATTCGGGAGCCCTCATGAAACGATACATCACTTTCCCGCGCGTCGAGGGGCAGTCCTCGCGCCAGGCGCACGCCGATCTGCCCGAAGGAACCTACGAGCGCGAGATCAGCAAGGAAGGATTCTTCGGACCGGCGGCGCATCTCTATCACCGGCACCCGCCCACCGGCTGGGTCGATTTCCAGGGACCGTTGCGACCGCACGCATTTGATCTCACCAGGATCAACCGCCCCGCCGCTTCGCCGTGGGACGCCACTGAAGTCGCGCACAATGCGGCCGTGCGCATCCGCTTCTGGACCCTGAGCGGCGCCATGGAACACCTGGCGCGCAACGCGGACGGCGATGAATTGCTGTTCGTTCACCGGGGCCGCGGCGAGCTTTTCTGCGACTACGGCCACCTGTCATTCGGCATCGGCGACTACATCGTGCTGCCGCGGGGAACGATGTGGCGTCTCGAATGCAAGGAGCCCCTGAGCGCGCTCCTGGTCGAAGCGACTAATTCGAGCTACACGCTTCCCGAGAAGGGACTGCTTGGCCCGCATGCCCTCTTCGATCCTGCAGTTCTCGACGCGCCGCAGATCGACGAGCCGTTCCGCGCGCAACAGAGCGACACGCAGCACTGGTCGGTGCGCGTGAAGTGTCGCGGACAGATATCGGTGGTGACGTACCCGTTCAATCCGCTGGATGCCGTGGGCTGGCACGGCGACCTGAGCGTGATCCGGCTCAACGTGCGCGACATCCGTCCGCTCATGAGCCATCGTTACCATTTGCCGCCATCGGCACACACGACCTTCGTCAGCAGTCGCTTCGTGGTCTGCACTTTCGTCCCGCGGCCTTTCGAATCCGATCCGGGCGCGATGAAAGTGCCGTTCTTCCACAACAACGACGACTACGACGAGATGATCTTCTATCACGCAGGGAGCTTCTTCAGCCGCGACAACATTCACCCGGGCATGATGACGCTGCACCCGGCGGGCTTCACGCACGGGCCTCACCCCAAGGCGCTCAAGAACGTGCTCAAGCAGCCTAAGAGCGCCACGGACGAAATCGCTGTAATGATCGATACGCGCGACGCGCTCGACGTCGCGCCCGCAGCGCAAGCGGTGGAGCTCAAGGAGTACGTCGACAGCTGGAAGGGCGGATCCGGAGGCTGACATCAAGCTCGCGAGCCTCAGGGATTCGACGCGCGACGGCAGGCTCATCGTGGTGAGCCGCGATCTCAGGCGCGCGACTGCAGTCCCCCACATCGCCACGTGCCTCCAGGCGGCCCTCGACGACTGGTCGCGCTCGGCTCCGCGGCTCCAACAGGCCTTCGAGCAGCTCGAACGCGACAACGATCGCGGGGTATTCCCGTTCGACGCCAGCAAGGTCGCCGCGCCTTTGCCACGCGCCTATCAATGGGTCGATGGCAGCGCGTACGTGAACCACGTGGAGCTCGTGCGCAAGGCGCGTGGTGCCGAGATGCCGCCGTCCTTCTGGACCGATCCCCTGGTGTATCAGGGCGGCTCGGACGATCTGCTCGGCGCGACCCAGGACGTGCCCATGCCGAGCGAGGAGTTCGGCATCGATCTCGAGGCCGAGGTGGCCGTGATCGTCGACGATGTCCCGATGGGCGTGACGCCCGATGAGGCGCGCGGTCATATCAAACTGCTCATGCTGGTCAACGACTGGTCCTTGCGAAACCTGATTCCAGCCGAGCTCGCGAAGGGGTTCGGCTTCTACCAGTCAAAGCCGTCGACGGCGTTCTCCCCTGTCGCGCTGACGCCCGATGAGCTCGGCGATGCGTGGGATGGCGGGAAAGTGAACCTGCCGCTGGTGAGCCACATCAACGGCGAACCCTTCGGCCGGCCCAATGCCGGGGTCGACATGACCTTTGATTTTCCGCACCTGATCGCGCACTCCGCACGCACGCGGCGGCTGCGCGCCGGTTCGATCGTGGGCTCCGGCACGGTATCGAACCTCGATCGCAGCTTAGGCTCGAGCTGTCTGGTCGAGAAGCGCATGCTGGAGCAGATCGCCGAAGGCCAACCGCGCACGCCGTACCTCAAGTTCGGCGACCGGGTGCGCATCGAGATGTTCGACGCTCAGGGCCGCAGCCTGTTTGGCGCCATCGACCAGAAGGTCGTCAAAGCCTGACGCGCGTGAGTAGCCTTCTCCCTGTGGCGCGGGCAAACTGTTGCTCCCCCACGCGGAGAGATTCATGGGTGAGACCGTTCAACTGACGGCCGGCGACGGGCACCATTTCACGGCGTATCGGGCGCGGCCCAAGGCCCAGCCGCGCGGTGGGATCGTCATCCTGCAGGAGATCTTCGGCGTCACGCGTCACATCCGCGACGTCGTCGACCAGTACGCGGGCCACGGATACCTCAGCATCGCGCCAGCCATGTTCGATCGCGTCGAGCCGGGCGTCGAGCTCGCCTACACCGAATTCCCCAAGGGCCGCGACTACGCGGCGGCCCTCAAGCTCGAGCAGACCCTGCTCGATCTCCACGCCGCGGTACAGAGTGCCGCGGAGGCAGGACGCACCGGGGTCGTGGGCTATTGCTGGGGCGGCACGATCGCCTACCTTGCCGCGTGTGAATGCCCCGTCGCCGCCGCCGTGTCCTACTACGGTGGCCGCATCACGCAGTATCTCGATCGCAGGCCGCGCTGCCCGGTGATGTATCACTTCGGCGAGCACGACAAGGGAATTCCGCTCTCGACGGTGGAACAGGTTCGCGCGGGGCACCGCGAAGGGATCTTTCATACGTATCCCGCCGGGCATGGATTCAATTGCACGGAGCGAGCGGATTACCATCCCGAGAGCGCGCGCTTGGCGCTCGAGAGGACGTTGAAGTTTCTTGCAGAACACGTGGGGTGACACCCTCACCCCCACCCTCTCCCGCGAGGCGCGGGAGAGGGAGTAGAGCAGAGGTGACGACGATGCAACTGAAAGACAACAAGCTGCTTCGCCAGCAGTGCTACATCGACGGCGAGTGGCGCGACGCTGCCGGTGGCGCAACGCTCGATGTCATCAATCCCGCCACGCAGAAAAAACTCGGCACCGTGCCGCGCATGGGCACAGTGGAAACGCGCGCGGCGATTGAAGCCGCGCACGCTGCGCTGCCGGCCTGGGCGCGCAAGACGGCCAAGGAACGCGCGGTGATCCTCCGGCGCTGGCACGACCTGATGATGGCGAACCAGGACGATCTCGGCACGCTCATGACCGCCGAGCAGGGCAAGCCGCTCGCCGAGGCCAAGGGCGAGGTCGCCTATGCCGCGTCGTTCATCGAATGGTTCGCCGAAGAGGGCAAGCGTCTCTACGGTGACGTGATCCCAGGTCACCAGCCGGACAAACGCATTCTCGTGCTGCGCCAACCGATCGGCGTCGTCGTGGCGATCACCCCGTGGAACTTCCCGGCCGCGATGATCACGCGCAAGGCGGGGCCGGCGCTCGCCGCGGGGTGCACGTTCGTCTGCAAGCCCGCGACCCAGACACCCTATTCCGCGCTGGCGATGGCGGAGCTCGCCCACCGGGCGGGCATATCGAAAGGCGTGCTTAACGTGCTCACCGGATCTGCGGACCAGATTGGCGCCGAGATGACTTCCAATCCGCTGGTTCGCAAGCTCACGTTCACGGGCTCGACCGCGATCGGCAAACGGCTGATGGCACAGTGCGCCGGCACGCTCAAGAAGGTTTCTCTCGAGCTCGGCGGCAACGCGCCGTTCATCGTGTTCGATGACGCCGATCTCGATGCCGCCGTGCAGGGGGCGATTGCGAGCAAGTACCGCAACACCGGACAGACCTGCGTGTGCGCGAATCGTCTGCTGGTTCAGGACGGCGTGTATCAGAAGTTCGCCGACAAGCTGGTCGATGCGGTGGCTCTGCTTAAGATCGGTGACGGCCTGGCGGGTGTCACCGACCAGGGACCGCTAATCGATATGAAGGCCGTTGCGAAAGTCGAGGAGCACATCGCCGATGCGCTCGCCAAGGGCGCCGCGGTTGCCGTGGGCGGCAAGCGGCATGCGCTCGGCGGCACGTTCTTCGAGCCGACGGTGCTGACCAACGTCAAGCCCGAGATGATGGTCGCGCGCGAGGAAACCTTTGGCCCGATTGCACCGCTGTTTCGCTTCAAGACCGAGCAGGACGCGATCCGCATGTCGAACGACACCGAGTTTGGCCTGGCCGCATACTTCTATACACGTGACCTGGCGCGCGCATGGCGCGTGTCGGAAGCGCTCGAGTACGGCATCGTCGGTCTCA
>DATBVX010000007.1:0-5149 GCA_036515135.1 Steroidobacteraceae bacterium | reverse complement strand
GCGCTAGCGGCCCTCCCCCCGACCCTCTCCCGCAAGCGGGAGAGGGAAGCACTAGTTGATCTGGTACGCCTTGATCTGTTCGACCAGCTTGGCGGGAGGCAAGTAACCGGCGATATAGCTGCCGTTGGCGGTGTAGATTCCCGGCGTACCGTGGATGTTGAGCTTCTCACCGATCTCGTACTGCCGGGCGACCGGGGTCGGGCCACACTTCTTGCTCGCGATCTTCTCGCCGCGCTTGGCACGCGTCAGCGCGTCGGCGCGATCGGACGAGCACCACACGGCCTCCGCCATTTGCCATGCCTCGCTCCCCGGGCCGTCGCGCGGATAGAACACATAGCGCACGCGCACGCCGAGCTGGTTGAGATTCTTGATTTCGCTGTGCAGCTTGCGGCAGTAGCCGCAATCCACGTCGGTGAATACGGTGATGGTGTACTTCGGATTGGCGGGCGAGAAGGTGATCGTCTCGCTCTCCGGAATCGTCTCGAGCAGGCTGCGCCGCGCTCCGTTGCGGCTGGCGTCGGTGAGGTTGACCCCTTGCTGGATGTCGTAGAGATCGCCACCGAAAAAGAAGCGCCCGTCGCTGGTGACGTAGCCGATGTCGGAGCCGCGCGCGAGCTCGTACATGCCCGGGATCGGTGTCGGCTTCAGCTCCTCCACCTTGGTTCCGGGAATCTTCCTGGCGATGTCGACTCGCGGATCAACCTGTGGCTCGCCCGCACCAGCGGTAGTAATCGCGGCGCCCGCCAGCAACCAGGATATTCCGAGGTGCGCGATAGAGCCGTTGAACGACATGAAATCTCACTCCCGACGGATGCTCAGGGCTTCGACTGAGGCCGGTACCTTTGGTTCACGATAGGTCAGTGTACCGCGGAGGGGTGCCGCGTGATTACCTCTCCGTGAATCCGTGTGGTGTCCCGCAAGTACCGCTGCGGTCGCGGGCGTCGGGTTCGGGAGGTCCTTTCGAAACCGTCGAAAACAGGACGTTTTCGTCGGAGCCTCCATGGACGGATTCACGGCGTTTTCGAAAGGACCTCCCGGACACGGCGGCCGGGCCACCACGTCACATTACCCCCTGGGGTGATGTTGGGCGTGCAGGTCCTTCATGCGCTCGCGCGCGACGTGCGTGTAGATCTGCGTCGTCGACAGGTCGCTGTGGCCCAGCAGCATCTGCACCACGCGCAGGTCCGCGCCGTGGTTGAGCAGATGCGTCGCGAACGCATGGCGCAGGGTGTGCGGGGACAGCTCCTTCTGCACGCTCGCCTTGCGCGCGTAGCGCTTGATGATGTGCCAGAAAGCCTGACGCGTCATACGGTCGCCGCGCCGCGTCGGGAACAGATAGTCGGTCTGCCGCTCGAGCAGGATTTCCGCGCGCGGACCCTGAATGAACTGCTGCAGCCAACGGACCGCTTCCTCGCCGAGCGGAATCAGCCGCTCGCGGTTGCCCTTGCCCACGATTCTCAGCACTCCCTGGTTCAGGTTGACCTGGTTGTGCTTGAGATTCACGAGCTCGGATACGCGCAGGCCGGTGGCGTAGAGCACCTCGAGCATGGTGCGATCGCGGTGACCGAGCGGATCGGTCACGACCGGCGCGGTCAGCAGCGCCTCGACTTCGTCCTCGCTGAGCGACTTCGGCAATGACCGGCCGATCTTGGGCATCGCGATCTCTGCCGTCGGGTCGTCGCGCACGACACCTTCGCGCGCCAGGTAGCGGAAAAAACGCCGGAAGCTCGAAAGCTGGCGGGCGGTGGAGCGTGGCCGGGCTCCGGCTTCGACGCGCCAGGCGATGAATGCGAGGAGATCGTTGCGCGTGGTCTTGATGATCGGCACGTCTTTCTGCTCGAGCCAACGTGCCAACGCGGTCAGGTCCGCACGATACGCGGCCAGCGTATTGGCGGAGAGCCCTCGTTCCATCCACACCGCGTCCAGAAATCGGTTGACCACCGGATCGGTGGCACCACGGCCGTTCTGGCCGCCGGCGGGCTTGACGTACACGGAACTCTTGACGGCTGAACTCATTGGGCCTCAGCTACACCGCTACGCCGGCGCGGCTCACACATATGCAAGCGCCTGCACCATCACGCAAAATGCCGCCGAAGTATGCGGAGGGGGTACCCCCATAGGCGTGATTACATTCACAAATCGTTGCCTCCGTTAACATAAAGAGAAGCAGTTCACACCCCCCCTTTGCCAGCTGACTCTCGCTCCGCACCCATCACTCGTCCCAGCATGCTCAACATCCTCTCCTGGCCCCTGCGCGCCGCCTATGGCACCTACTGCTGGACGGTGTTCCTGTTATTCGGCTTGCTGGCGTTGCTCGTGATGCTCGGGATCCCCGGTCTTGAGCGGCGGCGCCAGATAGCGCGCTACACGGCCAAAATCTCCTTCGCGTTCATGGGCATCCGGTTGCGGACCGTAGGATTCGAGCGGCTGCCGAGCGAGCGCTGCGTCGTGGTCGCCAACCACGCGAGCTATCTGGATGGCCTGGTGATGACCTGGACACTGCCGCCGCGCTTTTCGTTCGTGATCAAGAAGGAGATGTCGCTAATTCCGCTGGCCGGCCTCCTGTTGCGCCTGATCGGGTCGGAGTTCGTCGACCGGCAGAACCGGCATAAGGGGGCGGTTGACGCGCGGCGCATGCTGCGCCGCGCCAGCGATGGGGCATCGCTGGTCTTTTTCCCGGAAGGCACATTCTCCCGGCAGCCCGGGTTACTGCGTTTTCACACCGGCGCATTCGCCACGGCAGTTCGCGCAAAATGCCCGGTCGTCGTTACGATCATCCGTGGAACCCGCCAGGTTCTGCCGTCCCACCGCGTAGCGCCGCGGCCCGGAGTGATTACGGTTGAGTTGTTCGCCGTTCTCCAACCGCAGACGGATCACGCGGACGCTGCCGTGCTCCTCCGCGATGAAGCGCGCCGCGTGCTGCTGGCCCAGCTCGGTGAGCCAGATCTGTCGCATCTGACGGCGACGGCGCCTTTGCTCGGCGAGACCGCCTAAAAGCGGTCACATGTTGCGCCGGTATTGCCCGCCCACCTGGTAGAGCGCGTTGGAGATCTGCCCGAGGGAGCAGACCTTTACGCTTTCGAGCAATTCGGTGAATACGTTGCCGCGGCTTGCCGCCACCTGCTGGAGCCGCCTGAGCACGGCGTCGCTTTCCGTCGCGTGCTGCTCCTGGAACGAGCGTACACCGGCGACTTGCGTCTGCTTCTCGACCTCAGTCGAGCGGATGAGCTCTGCCCCATGCAGCTCCCCGGATACGTCCTCCTTGGCCAGGAAAGTATTCACCCCGATGATCGGCAGAGTCCCGTCGTGCTTGCGTGATTCGTAGTACAGGCTCTCCTCCTGGATGCGCGAGCGCTGGTACATCGTCTCCATCGCGCCCAGCACGCCGCCGCGCTCGGAAATGCGTTCGAACTCCTGGTACACGGCCTCTTCGACCAGGTCGGTGAGCTGATCGAGCATGAACGAACCCTGCCAAGGATTCTGATTCTTGTTGAGCCCGAGCTCGCGATTGATGATCAGCTGGATCGCGACTGCACGACGCACGCTCTCTTCCGTCGGGGTGGTGAGCGCCTCGTCGTAGGCATTCGTATGCAGGCTGTTGCAATTGTCGAAAAGCGCATAGAGCGCCTGCAACGTGGTGCGGATGTCGTTGAACTGAATCTCGCGCGCATGCAGGCTGCGGCCCGACGTCTGGATGTGGTACTTGAGCATCTGGCTGCGCGGACCCGCGGAGTACAGGTCGCGCATCGCGCGCGCCCAGATGCGCCGTGCCACGCGGCCGATGACCGCGTATTCGGGATCCATGCCGTTGGAGAAGAAGAACGACAGGTTCGGCGCGAAGTCGTCGATCTTCATGCCGCGGCTCAGGTAGTACTCGACGATGGTGAAGCCGTTTGCCAGCGTGAAAGCGAGCTGCGTGATCGGGTTCGCACCGGCTTCCGCGATGTGGTAGCCCGAGATCGAGACCGAATAGAAGTTGCGCACGGCGTGCTCGATGAAGCAGGCCTGCACGTCGCCCATCATCCTGAGCGCGAACTCGGTGGAGAAAATGCAGGTGTTCTGCGCCTGGTCCTCCTTGAGGATGTCCGCCTGCACCGTGCCGCGCACCAGCGACAGCGCCTCGGCACGGATCTTCTCGTAGGTTTCGCGGTCCAGCAGCCGATCGCCGGTGACGCCGAGAAGCGCCAGTCCCGATCCGTCATGACCCGGAGGCAGCTCGCCGCGATAGAGCGGGCGGGTGTGATCCTTCAGGAGCAGCTTGATCTTGCGCTCCGCGGCCGTCCAGCCTCCGCTCGCGCGCAAGTGACGCTCAACACGCTGGTCGATCGCGGTGTTCATGAACATCGCGAGGATCATCGGCGCCGGACCATTGATCGTCATCGACACCGACGTGGTCGCCGCACACAGATCGAAGCCGGAATACAGCCGCTTCATGTCGTCGAGCGTGGCAATCGACACGCCCGAGTTGCCGATACGGCCGTAGATGTCCGGGCGCTCGTCCGGGTCCTCGCCGTACAAAGTCGCCGAATCGAATGCGGTGGAGAGCCGCGTCGCGTCGTGGCCAGCGGCGAGGTAATGGAAGCGCCGGTTGGTGCGCTCGGGCATGCCCTCGCCCGCGAACATCCGCATCGGGTCTTCTTCTTCGCGGCGATAGGGATAAACGCCGCCCGTGTAGGGGAACGACCCTGGCAGGTTTTCCTTTCTCAGGAAGGTGAGCAGATCAGCCCAACCCTGCAGTTGCGGCACAGCGATCTTCGGAACGCGCTGGCGGCTCAACGACTCGCTGTAGTTGTCGCCGGTGAGTTCGCGACCGCGGACCTGGTAGCTGTATTGGTCGGCAGTCGCCAGGCGTGCACGCTCCGGCCATTGCTTGAGCAGCTCGATACCTTCCGCGCCGACTTCATCGAGCGCGGCGTTGTAGGCGCGACGCAGCTCCTGACGCGAGGCGTCCATTCCAGTGTCGATGGCGGCGGCCGCATAGCGTTCCAGCGGCTGCGGCAGATCGGGATCCTTCAACGCCGCGAGTGCCTGGTAGATACCCTGTGCGCGGCTCGCCGCCGCCGCGGCGGCCGTGATCTCGGCGCCGACATCGCGACCATCCGCCGCGATCTCCGCCAGATAGCGGATGCGCCGGCCCGGAATGATTGCG
>DATBVX010000006.1:0-4311 GCA_036515135.1 Steroidobacteraceae bacterium | reverse complement strand
GCGGAAATCCGCTACCTCTCACTGACCCGCAACTTTGGCCACCAGACAGCGCTCAGGGCCGGTCTCGATCATGCGAGCGGCGATTGCGTGATCTCGCTGGACGCCGATCTGCAGCATCCACCCGAGCTGATCCCGGAGATGATCCGCAACTGGCGCGCGGGCAACGAAGTGGTCAACATGATCCGCACAGACGCCGGTGTGCCGTTGTTCAAGCGACTCACGTCGCGCTTCTTCTACTGGTTGACGAACGCCATCAGCGATTATCGAATCGAGCCGGGCAGCTCGGACTTTCGCCTGCTCGACAGGCGCGTGGTCGACGTCCTGCGCACCATCGGGGAGCGCAGCCTGTTCCTGCGCGGATTGATTCCCTGGCTGGGATTTCGCCAGGTCAACGTTGCTTTCACACCGGCGACGCGCAATGCCGGCTCGAGCAAGTACAAGCTGATGGGCATGGTGCGCCTCGCGATGCTCGGCCTGACCTCATCGAGTGTCAGACCTCTGCATATCTCCACCCTGATCGGCGCGATCATGTCGGTCCTGGCGCTGCTTTACGCCGCGTACGCATTGTGGGCCCGCTTCTTCAGCGGCACAGTGATCACCGGCTGGACGTCGCTCCTGATCAGCGTCCTGCTCATCGGCGGAATCCAGCTTCTCATGCTCGGCATCATCGGCGAATACGTCGGCCGGTCGCTGACCGAGATCAAGTCGCGGCCGCTCTACGTCCTGCGCGAGCATAATCTTCCCGGGTCTTAAGAGCCGGCGAGAGGACGACCGACAATGACCGCGACGTCGGCTGCCCCGGCTTTCCTCAGCAGTTTTCCAAAGACGCGGCCGGTCCTGTCACCGGCACTTGCCGCGATCTACCGTGAACACTACCGAATGAATCGGCTCGGCGATTCACCCGCCTCCGCAATCTCACGCGCGCTCGAGTCCTGGTTGCACAAGCAAGTGGCCCGCGATGTCGTCGCCATGTCCACCAGGAAGCAAACGCTGGAGCTCGGCGCCGGCACGCTCAACCAGCTTGATTTCGAGCCCGATGTCGGCCCCTACGACATCGTCGAACCGTTTTCCGATCTCTTCACGGGCTCACGCAGCTTGCCTCGCATCCGCCGGATCTATTCTCAAATCGCTGACATTCCGCGCGACGCACACTATGACCGTATCACGGCGGTTGCGACGCTCGAGCACCTCTGCGATCTGCCCCAGGTGGTCGCGCAGGCCGCGCTTCACCTTACGCCTGAGGGCACGTTTCGCGTGGCCATTCCCAGTGAGGGAACCCTCTTGTGGACGCTTGGATGGCGACTGACGACGGGACTGGAGTTCTGGTTCAGGCACCGCCTCGATTACGGCGAGCTGATGCGCCACGAGCACGTCAACAGCGCCCGTGAGATCGAGCAGGTGCTCGAGTTCTGCTTCGAGCAGGTCGAACGTCGTGTGTTCGGGCTGAGCCGTGCGCTATCGCTCTACCAGTCCTTCGTGTGCTCGCAGCCGATCCTGTCGAGATGCACCGCGCTCGTCTAGGCCTTCACGGCCAGCAGCCCGATTCCACTGATGATCAGCACCACCCCGGCGGCCTTCCACCAGGTCAAGGCTTCGCCGAGCCAAAGTGCGGCACTGACCTGGGTCGCGACGATGACCATCCCTGTCACCAGCGGAAATGCAATCGACAGCGGCATGCGCAGCAGGATCACTATCCAGAGCAGGAAGCTGAGCGCATAGCAGATCGCTCCGACGAAGAAGCCGAAGGACGCGACCTCGGGCGCCGCCTTCATGCGGTATAGACCGAGGGTCGCAGTCAGGACATACGCAGCAAGGAGCGCTCTGCTGGTCCAGTCATGCATCGTTCAGTGCTCCGTCTCCGCGGTCGGCGCCCAATAGAAATTGAACTCGCCGATCCGCTCTTCATGTCGATACCACGCGCGCATTTGCATCACCACTTGCTGTGTAAGCTTCGTGTTGTACTTGTCGCCCGGACGATGGATGAGTATCGCGGGAGGCTGCGATCGCAGCTTCAACAGCAGCGTCTCGACCTCCGCTTCCGTGCGCAGCCCGAGCGCGCTGTTGAAGAATCGTGTCGGATTGCAGCGCCCCGAGATGAAATAGAGCTCGGCGTCACTGGGCACAGCGAGAATGCAGTCACCCTCCCGGGAGTTCGCCGCGATTCGGGCTACGAGCTCTCGATGGACGACGATTTCGCGGGGTTCGAGCCGCAGGCTGCAGCGTGGCAAGCCGCACGCCTCGAGGTGATCCGTGCGCTCGCCGATGATCGTGCCGTGAACGCCACGCGCGAGCGATTGCCCGGCATGGAAATACAGCGCAACGATGCTCAGGCCGACGAGGGCGGCCGACACGATCGCGCGACCCGGTGTGCGTGCCGCGATCACCGCTGCAGCCACCGCTGCGGCGTTGAATCCGGCGATATAGAAGAGATAAATCGGGACCTGGTAGTGAACCGCCACCAGCGAGTAGAAGCTCGCGCACCACATCAATGCGCCGGCGGATCCGTAGGTCAGCGTTCCCTGTTGCAGGCGCCGCAGGACGTTGATGCCGTTGATGACCGGCAACAGGATCAGCGTCAGCCAGAAGAGCGCATTGAGTACCAGCGCCGGGCTGCGCCATTCCTCGAGCTGCGGCACGACCAACATCGCGAATGACGTGAAACTCTGGGCATCGATGAATGCGAGCTGTGGGATCTGAAATGCCGCGGTAACGGTGTCCGCAAACCAGGTCGACAACGAGCCATGGTGGATGTGATAGCCGAGCAGGGGCAGGCACGCGAGCGTGGACCCGATGGCAAGCCCGCCCATCACGCGCAGGCACTCGCGCATCGAAACGCTGGCGTGCCAACCGGTGACGAGCAACAGGACAACGGGCCAGGCGCCGAAGACGAGGGCGGTTGCCGTATCGGCATGGCTGAGGACATACGTTCCGACCAGCAATGCGAGCCCGAACAGCAGCAACCGCGGTGTCCAGACGCGCGGCAACCCCGGTGCCGAGCCCTCCATGATCAGCCAGCCGATTACCGCGATGGCCGCGATCACGCCCGTGAGCTGACGGAACAGGGCGATGCTCCCGACCACGAGCCCCAGCAAGATCAGTCGCAGCCAGCCCGGTCCTGGAACGCGGCTGAGGATGACGGGAATGAGCAGGGCGAGGAACAGGCAATACCAGTGGGCCGTCGGGTTGAGGAACTGGACGAACGACAGTGAACTGACCGCGAGGCTCCCGGCGAACGCCAGCAAGACCCCACCACGCCGCAGGATGAGATAGACGATCAGCGCCTGGATCACGTTTAACAGTGCGAGCGGAATTCGCAGACTTTTGAAATCGACGCCGAAGTACGCGAGCGCCGCTGCGTTGGCGAAATTCACGTAGCCGGCGTGAAAGTCCTGCACGTCACCGTTGAGAACCTCTCCCTGAAGGATTCTGCTGGCAACGTGCGCGTAGGCACCGTCGTCGGGTGGATACCAGAAACGATCGTAGAAGAAAACGGTGATGGCGGCTGCGGCGGCCAGCGCAGCGAGCGGACCGATTGTCTTGAACAGCGTGGCCTGCGCCAGATCACGAATGCGCCTGATCACGATCCTCCCCGGCCGGCCGGCGAACGGGGCGGAGCATATCGCAGTCGCAATCTACTTGTGCTGAAAGCGACCGCTCGCGAGGAACTTTGCGGTCTGCTGCGCGACCTCGGTCGAGAACAGCATCCCGGTGTGGCTGATCGGGAGCACGATCTGGTCGGTCGCTCCGTGGAGCCGCGTTTCATCGACACTCACGGTGCCGTCGTTCGGTCCGCCAAGATCATTGAAGAATCGCCCCAGCCCCAGGGAAAGATCGCCCGCGACGATGCCGAGATCGCGCCGGCCGTCCCAGCGTCGCGCCGGCGGGTGCAAGACTTCAGCCTCGATGTTGCGGCCGAGTATCGCGGCGCCGATTGGCCAGCGCGCGAGTCCTTGTGCCGCGCGACTGCCACCGAGCGGGGCGCCGAGGAGCACCGCGCGTCCCGGAGGAATGCTGCGATGCTGCTCGAGAAAACGCAGCACTACGATTCCACCGAGACTGTGGCCGACAAGGTGGAGTGCGTCGCTCGCGAGCCCCATCAAGAACTCATTGAGCCGCGCGAGCACTTCGTCCATCGACGCGGTGACGGACGGATAGTGAAACGCGTGCGTTGCGCAATTCAGCTCCGATGCAAGCCGCCGGCGCAGCAGAGTGGACTCGACGCCGGTCAGCCAGAGGCCGTGAATGAAGACGATCGATGTGGAGGACACGTACCGGTCAGTTGGCGGTTGGCGGTTGGCGGTTGGCGGTTGG
>DATBVX010000005.1:0-22305 GCA_036515135.1 Steroidobacteraceae bacterium | reverse complement strand
CGCCCGCTGAGCGCAGGCCAGCCCGCCACTGCCGCCGCCAATAACGATAAGGTCGAATGAATCAGCCATAGTTAAGCCTCTCAGTGGTCGCTGCCCGGTGGTCATGACCGGTGCTGCTACAATTCCAGCAGCTTTCGCCCGGTTCTCAAAGTCATGCTGAATCCGCTTCTGGTCGAGAAGGGTCTGCCGGCGTTCGACGCCATCCGCCCGGAACACGTCGAGCCCGCCTTGCGCACCCAGCTCGAGGGCAATCGTCGGCAGTTGCAGGATCTGCTTGCGTCCAGCGCCCAGACGTTCGCTGCGCTGGTCGAACCGATCGAAGCCCTGCAGCACCGGTTGAATCGCACCTGGTCCCCGGTCGGCCATCTCAACGGCGTGATGAATTCCGAGCCGCTGCGCGCCGCGTACAACGCCTGCCTGCCGCTCCTCAGCGAGTATCAGACGGAGATCGGCCAGAACGAGACGCTGCAACGAGCGTACGCGCGCATCCTCGCGAGCGAAGGTGCCACGCTCGACGCCGCGCAACGCAAGCTCCTCGAGAACGCGCTGCGCGATTTCCGGCTCGCGGGCGTTGCGCTCGATGCGGAACGCAAAGCGCGCTTCAAGGAATTGATGCAGAGGCTCGCGCGGGAGCAGGCCAGGTTCGAAGAGAACGTGCTGGACTCGGCCAACGCATGGTCCCGCGCAGTGACCGATGCCGCGCAACTGCGCGGATTGCCACCAGCGGTGGTGGCGCGCGCTGAGGCGCTCGCACGCGAGAAAGGGACCGCGGGCTGGCTGTTCACGCTCGACCAGCCCACCTATCTCGCCGTCCTGACGCATGCCGAGAGCTCCGAGCTGCGGCGCGAGTTCTACCAGGCCTGGAATACGCGCGCATCGGACCGAGGCCCGCTCGCCGGGCGCTGGGACAACTCGCCGGTGATCGAGAGCATCCTGCGCTGGCGTCACGAGGCTGCGCAGCTCGTCGGCTTTGCCCACTACACCGAATACTCGCTCGCCACCAAGATGGCGCGATCCGCCGAGGAGGTGCGCACGTTCCTCGAGAGCCTCGCCGCTCACTGTGTGCCGGCGGCGCGCCGCGAGCTCGAAGAGCTCGAGATCTTCGCGGGCACGAAACTCGAGGCGTGGGACGTACCGTTTCATGCGGAGCGGCTGCAGCGCGAGCGCTTCGCGATCTCCGCCGAGGAACTGCGACCCTACTTCCCGTTGCCGCGGGTCCTTGAGGGCCTGTTCCAGGTGGCCGCGCGCCTCTATGGGATCCACTTGAGCGAACGTCATGACGTGACCACCTGGCACGCCGACGTGCGTTTTTTCGACATCTGTGACGCGCAGGGGGAACTGGTCGGCGGTTTCTATCTCGATCCTTACGCGCGGCCTCACAAGCGCAGTGGCGCCTGGATGGATGAATGTCTCGGCCGTCTCGAACTCGGCTCGCGCCGCGAGCTACCGGTCGCCTACCTGGTGTGCAATTTTCTGCCGCCGGCCAGCGCGCGACCCGCGCTCCTGACTCACGACGAGGTGGTGACGCTGTTCCACGAGTTCGGCCATGGCCTGCATCACATGCTGACGCGCGTGCGCTATCCGAGCCTGGCAGGAATCAACGGGGTACCGTGGGACGCGGTGGAGCTGCCGAGCCAGTTCATGGAGAACTACGCCTGGCATCCCGACGTGCTGCCGCTGATCTCGAGTCACGTCGATACCGGAGCGCCGCTGCCGCGGCAGATGATCGAGCGGCTCAAGGGGTCGCGCACGTTCCATGCCGTGCTCAAGGCCGTGCGGCAAATCGAGTTCGCGCTCTTCGACCTGCGCCTGCACAGCGAGTACCAGCCGGAGCGCGGCGCACGGGTCGCCGAAACTCTGCGCGAGGTCCGCGCGCAGGTCGCCGTCGTCCCGGTCCCGGAGTTCAATCGGTTCGCCCACAGCTTCGGACACATCTTTGCGGGCGGTTACGCGGCCGGTTATTACAGCTATAAGTGGGCCGAAGTGCTCGCGGCCGATGCCTTCGCCGCGTTCGAAGAGGCCGGTGTCTTCAACGACGGCGTGGCCCGCCGCTTCCTCGAAACGATCCTCTCCCGCGGCGGCAGCCGCGACGCGCTCGAAGCTTTCGTCGAGTTCCGCGGCCGCAAGCCCGACATCAAGCCACTGCTCAGGCAGATTGGAATCGCCGCATGAAAATCTTCCCGGCTCTGCTGCTCGCGTTCACCGCCTTCACGACGTCGGCGGAAACGCTCTATGTCACCCAGAAACTCGAGACCGGCGTCTTCGCGCAACCCACACTCGACGGCGACCGCATCGCCGTCGTACGTGGCGGCGACGCCGTGGAATTGATCAACCGTGAAGGCGAGGCGGCGATGGTGGGCCTTCCCGATGGTACCGAGGGATGGATCAGCGCCGCGCATCTCGAAACCGATCCACCGCTCGCCGCTCGACTCGAGGCGCTCACCGAGGAGAACGAGCAGCTGCGCTCGGCGGCGCGCACGCAGGCTGGCGCCAGCGCGGATCTCAAGACTCTGCAGGGCCGCAACTCGCAGCTCGAGAGCGAGTTGGCGAGCGCACGCCGCGAGGTCGCCGCGCTGCAGGCAAGAACAGTCGCCCCTGCAGCGAGACCGGAGGATGAGATTCCGGTCGAAGCGGCGCGGCCCGCCAGGAACTCGCGTGCCGTTCTCACATTGTGGTTCACCGGTGGCACCGCACTCGCGCTCGCGCTCGGATTCTGGTGGGGATATCGCTCTCTGGAGCAGCGGGTACGACGCAAGTACGGCGGCCTCAAGGTGTACTGAGGACGCGCGAGGCATGCAGCTAGCGACCTGGAACGTCAACAGCTTGCGCGTGCGCATGCCGCACCTGTTGACCTGGCTCAATGGCAACGCTCTCGACCTGGTCGCTCTACAGGAATTGAAACTGCCGGATGCGGATTTCCCCAAGGCGGAGATCGAGCAAGCCGGCTGGCACGTGAGCTTCAACGGCCAGAAGACCTACAACGGCGTGGCGATCCTGGCGCGCGCCCAGGGCCGCGATATCGCGCGTGACATCCCGGGGTTCGAGGATCCACAGCGGCGCGTGCTCGCCGCGACGTTTGGCGATCTGCGCGTCATCAACGTCTATGTCCCCAACGGACAGGAAGTCGGCTCGGAGAAGTACGCTTACAAGCTCAAGTGGCTCGGGGCACTGCGCGACTGGCTCGCTGCGGAACTGAAACTGCATCCGTATCTGGTCGTGCTCGGCGACTGCAACATCGCGCCCGAGGATCGCGACGTGCACGATCCGCAGGCGTGGGAAGGATCCGTCCACGTGAGCGCGCCGGAGCGCGAGGCGCTGCGATCGCTGCTCAAGCTCGGACTCGAGGATGTGTTCCGCCGCTTCGAACAACCTGCCGGCACTTACAGCTGGTGGGACTATCGCGCCGCGGCGTTTCGCCGCAACCACGGACTGCGCATCGATCTGGTGCTCGCCAGCCCGACGCTCGCCGCGCGTTGTACGGCGTGCCGCATCGATCGCGTGCCGCGGACCTGGGAACGGCCGTCGGACCACGCCCCGGTGCTGGCGGCATTCGACCTCCCAGCGCTTATGTCGCATCCAGGCTAGCTGGGGGGTTACCTGACGCATAGTTTTTCGGTCGAATTGCCCCTAGACTGATTGCAATCAATGAGGGGGGACGTTGTGCGCCAATGCGCGCACCAGCGATGATGTCCAGAACGCGACGCAACGATTACGACGTCAGCAACACCGTGCAGGTGAGCTCGGTGCCCGCGGTCTCGGACGCCGTCGAGCAGCTCTTTCATGCTTCCTGGCCCGGCGCTTCATTCGAGCGCGCCGCGCAGGCCTTCGAGGATTTCGAGAAGCTCTTCTCGGGCAACATGCCCGGCTTTCACGGCGTCGACACCGTCTATCACGATCGCCAGCACACCCTCGACATGACGCTCGCCATGGCGCGCCTGCTCGCCGGCTACGAGCACGAGCACGGCGGCGAATCGCGGCTCGAGGCTGATCGCGCCACGATGGGCGTGGTGACCGCGCTGTTCCACGATTCGGGTTATATCCGCGAAACCGCGGATCATGCTCACCGCAACGGCGCAGAGTTCACTCTCAACCACGTCACTCGCAGCGCGCGTTACCTCGCACGCTATCTGCCGACGATCGGCATGGAGGACTGGGTACCGGTGGCCACGCGCATCGTTCACTTCACCGGCTACGAGGTGCAGTTTGACCAGATCCACCTGGCCGACGAGCGCGATCGCAAGGTCGGCCACCTGATCGGCACCGCGGACATGATCGCGCAGATGGCGGATCGCTGTTACCTGGAGAAATGCCGCGATCGCCTCTATCCCGAGTTCGTGCTCGGCGGCGTGGCGACGCCCTACGTCCAGACGGGTGGCTTGAACATCCGTTACAGCTCGGGCCTCGACTTGCTCCGCCAGACGCCGAAGTTCTTCGAGGAAGTGCGCGCGAAGCGGCTCGACGGCGAATTCGGCGGCGCCTACCGATACGTCGAGCCGTTGTTCGGCGGGCGCAATCCGTACATGGAAGCGATCCAGCAGAACCTCGCCTATCTCGCCGAGATCCTGCGAACCGAGAGTTGGCCGCTGCTCCGCCGCAATCCACCCTGCTTCACGTCCCACGACGCACCGCTACAGAACATCCGTTCGCTGATGCTTGGACACCTCAAAGAAGTCTGGTCGAGGGCGTGACGGCCGCGGTTGAGCGCCTGAGTCGCCAATTGCCCGCCAAGCGCGCCTTCCCGCGGCTGCGAGAGCAGCTTGTCGCGTCGATGCAGAGACGCCGCGCGGATGCTTCAGGCCGGTGACGACCGCTCGGGGACATCGACGCTCGCAACGTAGCGTCGATGGATCTCCACCAGCCGGCTTAAGACGGTCGCTTTCCCCTCGACCTCCCGCTCTTCCAGCGCGCTCCTCAAGACGGACACCGTCATCCGTTCGAGCGCCACCTCGGCCACCGGGCCGTAGCTCAGGTGCCAGGGCTCCGGAGAAACGCCCCCGCGAGCGATGCGATAGGGCCGGAAGAATCCATAGGCGCCCATGTGCTCATCCAGCCAGCGGTTCAAGCGCGAGAACGGCCCCGTGGGCCCGAATTCGACCGGCAACAGTTTCACGCCCTGGCCGGCGGGTAGCGCGTGTCGATCGATGACATCGATCTCGGTGCCCCAGTGATGGCGGCTCGCTCCGGGCACGGCCGACCACCACAGAAGCGCCTCGATCAGCTCCTGCTCACTCAAGCCCGAGCGCTCGAGCGGGCGCCCCTCGCGATCGTAGAGCTGGCGCGCGCCGCGATACTTTTCGTTCCAGATCGTCAGCTGTGCGTCGAAATCGCGGAAGCTGCTCACCGGCACGAGATCGATGCCGGCGACAGCGGCGGTAGCGCGCATGTCGAGGAAGGGCTGCACTGCATCTCGGTGCAGGAGGCAACGCGGGTCGATGACGTCGACGATGTGAGTGCGGGCGCGCCCGGTCAGTTCGAGTTCGTTCATCAGGTCACGAGCCGCGCCGGCGTCCAGCGCTCGCGTCGACGCTGCAGTCGCAATTCGGGCGTCTCGCCGTCGTAGCGCATCAAGGTCGGTGTGCCAAAGCGATCGCGCTCGGCGAGGACGCAGATGTTCAGCACACCGAGGCTGCGAGCCTCTTCCTGCATGAATGCGCCGAGGTACGCCCCGCATCGTGAACACAGCAGGAAATCGGCCAGCTTCAGGCCGAAGCGATAGCGCACCAGCAGCGAGGAGTCCCTGGCCCGGAAAGTCAGCAGCCCGGCCGGGTCAGTGACGCTCAGCGCTCCGTGCGCACGGCAGAATCCGCATTGACACGCGCGCACCTGGATCTGTTCCGGCGGCAGCTCGGTGTCGAACTCCACCCCAAGCGCCCCGCAATGACATTGGCCGGTGAGCTGCAAACTAGCCATCCACTATTCAGGACGCACTGGCCAGGCGCTGCAAGCGCTCGAACACCTGGAGGATCGCCGGGGCCGTAGCCCGCCTCGAAGTACGCCTCGCAGAGCATTTAACATATTGCACTCCCATTCCGTTTCGCTGCCACATGGAAAAGCAGGGCGGGCGCAGCGCGAGAGCTGCGAGCGCGACGCGTCTCTTACCGGCATAACGCCACGGACACATGGTGTCGGAATCGATCTCGATTCTCATGGGGCAGCCCTCCGCAGGCCCCGATTGTAGAGGGCCGCGCCGCGCCGGGAATCGCTGATCGCAGTGCAGCGAAGTGATTTCCCTTCGATCCAATCTCACATTGAGAGTATGCTTCGGCCAATAAATAACTGGGCCACAAGGGGATACGCGAAGCCCAGACCCCGGCAACCCAGGGACTGAACAGCCCAGAAGCCGGCTCAAATGAACCATGGGCATCCGCGCCTGACAGGCATGGCAAGGCCCGACAGGCCATCGAATTGTGGTGACCGCGCATAGCCTCAAGACCAAATACACCCTGAGCGCGCTCGGGATCGGCGCATTCGTTGCGCTGTTGCTCGCGGGCGTTCTCTTCTGGCAGCACCGGCTCGATGCGACGCGACTCAACGTGCTCGCCTACCGCGCCGTCGAGTCGCGGCTCGGCAGTGAGCTCGAGGCGCGCGCGGCCGCCATCGCCGACACGGCGATCCGCAGGTTGGCACCGGCACTCGCCGCGTACGACTCGTCGGCGGCGTCCGCAATCGCGAATGAGACGCTGACACTCAAGGACGTGGCCGCGATCGAGCTGCAGGACGGTCGCGGCACGGTCATGTTCGACGTCAGCAACCCGGTCGCGGCATCCAAGCGCGAACCCATCATCGTGTCGCGCGTGATCGAGAGCCCGGCCCCCGGCAAGGACCAGGAACAGAAGCGACGCGTCGGCGCGCTGACCGTGTCGATGTCGCCGGCAATGATCGACAGCACGCTCGCACAGCTCACCAACGACGTCGACAGCTCGCAGCAACGGCATTTGGCGAACCTGCTGGCACTCATCGGCACCATCTGCGCATTGCTCATTGGGCTCGGGCTCGTCGGCGCCTGGATTCTGGCGCGACGCATCGAGCGGCCGATCAGCGCGCTCATCCGCAGCGCCGATCGCATCGGCCAGGGCGATTACACGCGTCCCTTCAGCGTCGCGCGGCGCGACGAGCTCGGCGACCTGCAGCAGGCGCTCGAACGCATGCGCGTCAAGCTGCGCCAGACGACCATCACCAAGAACTACCTCAACATCGTGCTCAACAGCATGAGCGATGCGGTGCTGGTCACCTCGCCGGACGGCACCATCAAGGGCGCGAACGATGCAGCCCGCAGGCTCCTCGGCTACAGCGAGGAGGACCTCATCGGCAAGTCGCTGCTCTTCATCATCGCGGAGAACGAGCGCGCCACTTTCTCGATCGACGAGGCCGCGCAGTCGCAGGACACGCGCGAGACGGTGGTGTGCACGCGCAGCGGACAGACGATCCCGGTGTCCTTCTCGGGCTCGCAGATCACCACCGAGGACCCGCAGTTCCAGGGCAACATCTTCGTCGCGCACAACATCACCGAGCGCAAGCGCGCCGAACGCCGCATCCGCTATCTGGCGCGCTACGACACGCTTACCAAGATCCCGAATCGCATGCAGTTCCAGCACCTGCTGCAGCAGGCGATCGCGCGCGCTGCGCGCAGCGGCGCGGGCCTGGCGCTGCTCTACCTCGACATGGATCACTTCAAGGAAGTGAACGACACCTTTGGTCACTCCGCCGGGGATCGCACGCTCGAGATCCTCACCGAGCGGCTGTCTCACGCGCTGCCGAAGGAAACGGTGCTCGGCCGGCTGGCGGGCGACGAGTTCGCGCTGTTCATCGAGAACCTGCCGCGCGACCCCGAGACCGACCACCGCGGTCCCATCGCCAACCTCGCGCGCATCATCCTGAACGAGATCAGCAAGGCGTTCTACCTGGAGCAGCAGGAGGTGTTCCTGACCGCGAGCGTCGGCGTGGCTTTCTGCCCGATGGACGCGGAGAACGTCATCGATCTCATCCGCAATGCGGATGCCGCCATGTACTACGCGAAGCAGAACGGTGGCAATTCGTTCGCGTTCTATTCGCCCGAGATGAACGCGGCCGCGGTCGAGCGGTTGATGCTCAAGAGCAAGCTCCGGCGCGCACTCGAGCGCGACGAGCTGGTGATCCAGTATCAACCCAAGATCAACTTGCACAACGGTCACATCGTCGGAGCCGAGGCGCTGCTGCGCTGGCGGCTGCCAGGCCACGGCGACATCCCGCCTTCGCAATTCATCCCGCTGGCCGAGGAAACGAACCTGATTCTCGACATCGGCGAATGGGTGCTCAACCGCGTGTGTGACGATTACCGTCGCTGGCAGGATCAGCTCACGGATCCGGGCCGGGTCTCGATCAATCTGTCGCTCAAGCAGCTCCGGCAGGCGAGCTTCATCACGCGCTTCCGTTCGGTGTTCAAGAAACACGGCGTGTCGCCCACCTGTTTCGAGCTCGAGATCACCGAAACGACCCTGATGGCGGATGCCAAACGCACGGTGAGGCTTCTCAACGAGCTCTACTCGATGGGACTGCACCTCTCGATCGACGATTTCGGCACCGGCTATTCGAGCTTGAGCGCGCTCAAGCAGTTTCCCATCGGCACGCTCAAGATCGACCAGTCATTCGTGCGCGATGCGTCGATCGACAACGACAACGCCACCATCGTGCGCACCATCATCGACATGGGACGCAGCCTCGAGATGGACGTGGTCGCCGAGGGCGTGGAGTCCGAGGAACAGCTGGCATTTCTGCGGCGCCACAACTGCCATTACGCGCAGGGCCGGCTGTTCGGGGATGCGATGAGCGCCGAGGAGTTCCTGGCGATGCTGGTCGCGCAACAGGCAGGCAGCAGCAACATAGTGAGGTTGTTTGCGTGAAAGTGAGAAAAGATTGACGGTTGACGGTCAAGATTCTCGGCGATCCTTGCTGACTGTCCACTGCCAACTGACAACTGCCAACCCTCCTCACTTCCCCGGCGGATACGGCGCAAACCCCAGCCGATCCTCATCCTCGTCCCAGAATCGATTGCGCTCGTGGGGCTCGCAGTCGATCACACCCTTCCGGCACAGCGTGTCACGCCATGCATATTTGATGAAGTATTTCAAGGCGGGTGCTCGTTGGGCCTCGAAAGCGACGACTCGCACCGGCGAATGGATCTCTTCACCGAAGCCGGTGCCCGGCTGATTTTCCGCGACTTCACCCAGGACGCCCGGCGATGCCGGCGCCTGTGCACTGCGTTCGGCAGCGGCTGGGGCGTCTTTTCGCAGGGACTGCAGGTCCGGCGCGCGCTCCCTGTAGACGGCCACCGCGATCACGCCGCGTGCCGAGCGGTCACCGAACGCTTCGGCATAGGAGTCCTTCCAGCGCGTAAAGTAGAACCCGTTCACGCGTTCCCTGCTGGTGCGCCACCCCTCGTAGGTCGCGCTCTCCCAGCCATCGAGGATGTACATCGACTCGCCCCGGGCGAGCTGGGACTTTTCGCCGGAAATGATGTTGCGGCCGTCAACGGCGATGACGAGGCCGACACGGCCACTGCCGCGGTTGTGCACGCGAATCCGGTAAGACGTCTGGTTCCGCGCCTCAAGATACGCGCGATAGACGTCAGCGCTCGAGCGACGCTCAACGGGATACGTCGCAAACGTCTGACCGCCGTCGCCGATGACCGCGACCTCGACATCGCCGCCCCAATGCCGCGCCTGCGTCGCCGTCGCGGCAGCAAGCAGGATCACGGCCAGAAACAAACCCGAGACTCGAGAATCCATCCGCATGACCAGACGCATTGCCGCACCTCCCGCCGACCGGTGACACTATCGGCGCTCTCCCGGTGAAACGCGGCCTGAAGCCGTTCGGGTTTGACATACGATGCTCAACTTCCGGAACGTCCAGCTCCGCCGCGGCACGCGCGTGCTCTTCGAGAGCGCGACCTTCACGATCTATCGCGGCGAGAAGGTCGGCATCACCGGCGCCAATGGCAGCGGCAAATCGAGCCTGCTGGCGCTGATCCGCGGCGAGCTGCACGCGGATGCCGGCGACTTCAGCCGCCCGGCCGCACTCAGCATCGCATCCGTCGAGCAGGAGACACCCGCTTCGACGCGAAGCGCCATCGACTATGTAATGGATGGTGATACCGAGTTGCGCGCGGTGGAGCTCGCGATCGCCGAGTCGCAGGCCGATCACGACGGAACGCGACTCGCCGACCTGCACGGCCGTTACGCGGCGCTCGACGGTTACGCGGCGCCGAGCCGCGCCGCGCGTTTGCTGGCAGGCGTCGGATTCACGACGGCGGAACTCGAGCGCCCGGTCGCGAGCTTCTCGGGCGGCTGGCGCATGCGGCTCAATCTCGCGCGCGCCTTGATGTGCCGCTCCGATCTCCTGCTCCTCGACGAACCCACCAACCATCTCGACCTCGACGCCATCATCTGGCTCGAGTCCTGGCTCAAGGAGTACCGCGGCACCCTGCTCCTGATCGCGCACGACCGCGAGTTCCTCGACCGCGTGGTGTCACGGATCGCGCACCTGGAACGCCAGTCGATCCGCGCGTACGCGGGCAACTATTCCGCGTTCGAGACGCAGCGTGCGGCGGACCTGGCCCTGCAACAGTCGATGTACGACAAGCAGCAGCGCGAGATTCGCCACGTGACGCAGTTCGTCGAGCGTTTCCGCGCCAAGGCGAGTAAGGCCCGCCAGGCGCAGAGCCGGATGAAGCTCCTGGAACGCATGCAGCGCATTGCGCCCGCGCACGTCGATGCGCCGTTCGAGTTCGCCTTTATTCCGCCCGAGAAGCTGCCCCGCCCGCTGCTGGCGCTTGAGGATCAGTCGGCCGGCTACGCGCACCGACCGGTGTTGAGCGACGTCAGTCTGGTGCTGAACCCCGGCGACCGGATCGCGATACTCGGACGCAACGGCGCCGGCAAGTCCACCCTGATGAAACTGCTCGCCGGCACGCTCACCGGCAGCGGCGGCCGGCGCATTGAAGCCGCCGATCTGCGGGTGGGCTACTTTGCGCAACATCAGCTCGAACAACTCGATCCCAGCGCGAGCCCGTTCGAGCATCTGCGCCGCCACGGCGGTTCCGCCATGCAGGCCGCACCCGAGCAGGTGCTGCGCGATCACCTCGCCGGACTGGGCTTTCGTGGCGAGCGTGTCTTCGAACCGGTGGCGCCGTTCTCCGGCGGCGAGAAAGCCAGACTGGTGCTCGCATTGCTCGTGGCGCAGCGCCCCAACCTGCTGCTTCTCGACGAACCCACCAACCATCTCGATCTCGAGATGCGTCACGCGCTGGGCATGGCTCTGCAGGACTACGGTGGCGCGCTGGTCGTCGTGTCGCATGACCGGCATCTCATTCGCAGTGTCGCCGATACTCTGTGGATGCTGGCCGGTGGACGCGTCACGGAGTTCGATGGCGATCTCGAGGACTACGCGCGCGTGTTGATGCAGTCGGTCCCTCACGCAGAGCAAGCAGCGATCGACGACGGCACCAACGGCGCCGATTCGCGGCGGGCACAGAAGCGTGCAGAGGCTGAGCGGCGCAACCGGTTGAGCCCGTTCAAGCAGGCGGTTAGCGAGCAAGAGGAGGAGATCGCCCGGCTGGAGCACGAGCGCTGTGCCAATGAGTCGACTCTCGCAGGCACTGCCCTGTACCAGAACGGCATGCAGGAGGAGCTCAAGCGAGCGCTCGCCAGGCGCGTGGAGCTGTCACGCGCGCTGGCTGAAGCCGAGGCCCGCTGGATTTCCCTGAGCGAGGCCCTCGAACAGGCCGAACGGTAGAGGGTGCGGCTACAATCCCCGACCCATGGCGCGACCCGCAGCGACCGCTTCGCAGTCTGCAACCGACCCGGTTGCCGCCCGACAACGACGCCGGTGGCGGCGCCGATGGATCGTTCGCGGTGCCCTGCTGGCGGTGGTTCTCGCCTGGTCAGGGGTTGGTGTGTGGCATAGCTACAAACCGATGCCGCCCGGGACGAACGTGGCGAGCGCGTGGTCCGAAGTACCCTTGAGCGACCTCAAGCTACTCACCGACGTTACGGTCACCGATGGCCGCGGCCAGGTCATCATCCGTCAGCAGATCTTCGACGAGGTGTTCCGCATCATCGACACCGCGCAGGAATTCATCGTCCTCGACTGGTTTCTCTTCAACGGCCATCGCGGATCGGCGGGTGACGATGCGCCGGCGGTGCACCGCGCGTTGAGCAATGAGCTCAGGGAGCGGCTGCTCGCGCGCCGCGCCGCGCTGCCCGAGCTGCGCGTCCTCTTCATCACCGATCCCATCAACGACATCTACGGAAGCGTGCCATCCGCTGACCTCGACGCATTGCGCGCCGGCGGTGTCGATATCGTGCTGACTGATCTCGATCGGCTGCGCGACTCCAATCCCATCTATTCGGCGCTCTGGCGCTTGGCGATCAAGTGGTGGACGGACGGCGCACAAGGGGCAGGCTCGCTCCCCAATCCACTCGACACGGGTCCCGCCAAACTCAGCCTGCATGCGTGGCTCAGGCTCCTCAACTTCAAGGCCAATCATCGCAAGCTGATCGTCGCGGACAACGGTGCGGGCCGGCTGGTCGCGCTGGTGACTTCCGCCAATCCACACGACGCGAGCAGCGCGCATTCCAACATCGGCCTCGAGTTTTCGGGTGCCACCGCCGAGGCGGCGCTGGCAAGCGAGCTCGCAGTCGCACGGTTCTCGGGTTGGACGGGCGATTGGCAGTTGCCAGCGGCGACGGTCACCGCGGAATCGGCGAACGTTGCGCGCCTCAAGCTGGTCTCCGAGAGCGCGATCAAGGACTCGCTCCTGAGCGCCATTCGCACCACTGAGGCCGGCGAGTCGATCCTCATCGCGATCTTCTATCTGTCGGATCGCGACACAGTGGACCAACTCATCGACGCAGCCGCACGCGGTGTGCGCATTCGCCTGATGCTCGATCCCAACAAGGACGCCTTCGGGCGCATCAAGGACGGCGTCCCGAATCGCCCCGTCGCTGCCGAGCTGCGCAGGCGCAGCGGCGGCAGGATCGAGATCCGCTGGTATCGTACACACGGCGAACAGTTCCACACCAAGCTGGCGCTGGTGCAGCGCGCGGATTCACTCTTTGCGCTCCTGGGCTCCGCGAACTTCACCCGCCGCAACATCGACGGCTACAACCTCGAAACCAATGTCGCGCTCGAGACCGGGCTCGCGACTCCGCTGGCGCAGCGACTGATCGATTACTTCGAGACGCTGTGGCAGAACGACCCGGTGGCGCTACGCGAATTCACCACCGACTTCCCCACGTATGAGGACCAGTCGTTCACCCGCTACTGGCGCTACCGGCTGATGGAAGCCACCGGCTTATCGACGTTCTGAGGAGCATCGTTGCGCTGCCGCGGGTGGGTGCGGCGCCAGCGCCAGGGCGGCTCGCGGTCAGCTTCGGGCAGCGCCCAAAGCCCCAATTGCTTGTCTCGCGCGGCGCGCTCGAGATCGTAGAGAGACTTGTCCTTCACGCGGCGTCGATAGACCCACACATGGCCGCGTCGAACGAGTTCTGCATTGATATCGATGCCGTCGGCGACACGATACACGCGCGCCACCTTGCGGTCGTAGCGGTCGGTGTCGAACACCACCACCCTGAGCTTGCGATCGAGGATCATGCCGCGCAACGCCGAGCGCGCGATGTCGGCGTACGGCTGATCTTTCTCGGGTGCGTCGATCTCGCCCAGCCGCACATCGACCTCGGGTCCTTCGATGACCCTCATGATGAAGCTGTCGCCATCGAAGACGCGCGTGGCCACGCCGATCAGCTCCTCGGCAGCGAGCGACCGGGCGGCAAGGAAACAGGTGACGAGAACGACAACGGCGCCGCGGCTTTTACGTGACATCCGTCGGCCTCGAGAACCGAGTGTCGAATTCAACCGCCAGAGTCGGCCGACGCCGGCTGCGCGGTGATGGCGGTCAGAGCTGCGAGCGTTTCATTGACGGCGATCGTCGCGGCCTGTCGATACGCGCTTTCGAATGCCGCAATGACGGCGGTCATTGTATTGTTCGACGCGGGCGCGGTGGCCGTCGCCGTGAATCCGGCCAGCGAGCGACGATCTTTGACGCGTCCGAGCGTACAGACGAGCGTCACGCGGACGATCGGGTCGCCGCCGCCCGCGGCGTACTCCGCCTGAAAATCATTGAGCTCACTTTGGAGCACATAGTCGGCCGAGAAAGGCGCGACGTCGCCCTGAACCGTGCGTAATCGGCCCGTGTTGCGCAGCGACTCCACCAGAAGATCCTGCACTACGGCGTCCGCTTCGCCACCCCAGCGGCCGCCGGCGTAGTAGTCGAGCCGCCGGTCGGTGTTGAGCACCGCAATCCGATCTGTGCCGAGCCCCGGCCGTGCGCTCGGGCGCGCGACGATCAGATCGACGGCCAGGGGTGCGCTGTCGCGTGCGGTCGGCGCGATTGCACTGATGACGTACACGCCCCGCTGCGGAATTTCGCTGTCAAAGGCTCCGGAGACGCATCCAGTTGTGAACAGAGGGCTCAGCACGATCGCCAGGAATGCGGGTCTCGGCCGGTGGTCGCTCATGGCTGAATCTCGAGACCGTGATAGCTCGGTTCATACAGCAGCTGCGACGGCTCGCGCTTCAGACTGCGCGACAGCTCGCGAAACTCCTGCGCCGCTTCGCGGCTGTCGCGGATCAGCTGCTGGAACTCGAACAGGCCCTGATCGCTGAAGCGCGTGATGTTAGCCTGGTTGTCGACCACGAACGCATCGAGACGCGCGGACGTGCTGGCGAGATTGTCCATGACGGTGCGCACGCGTGCGACCGCCGCCTTGATGTCGGCCCCGGTGCCCTGGGTGATATCGCGAATACCGCTCGCCGCCCCCTCGATCTCCGCCACCGTACGCTCGAGCTCACCGGTCATCTGCCTGACGTCCTTCAGGATGTGCGGCAGCTCGACACTGGCCTGGCGGATATTGTCTAGCGTAACCGTCACGGCCTCGATGTTCGCGTCGCTCAGCACTCCGCTCATGCGATTGGCGAGCTCCGCGCCCCGGGTGACGAGATCCGGAAGGCTGCTCACGAGCAGGTCGAAATCCGATTGCACGGTGCGAATCACCGGATACCGCTCGCTCGGCACGAGTGGCATCACCGACCTTTCGCCCCGGTCGCGCTCCAGGTCGATGTACAGGAGCCCGGTGACGCCCTGCAGGCTGAGCGACGCCAGCGTCTCCGCGCTGATCGGCGCTTTCTCGTCGATGTCGGCGATGACCTGGACGCGATCGGCGGCGCGCCGGTCGAGGCGGATGTCCGCCACCCGACCCACGTCGACGCCCAGGTAACGCACCGGGCTGCCGTTGCTCAAGCCGCTGACGCTGCCCTGGAAGTAGATCTCGAAGCGCTCGTAGTGGCGCTTGTCCTGCGCGTCCGTGTACCAGATGACGAACCACGCGCCCAGGGCGAGCACCAGCAGCACGAAGGCGCCGACGGTGAGATAGTTGGCCTCACGCTCCACGCGCTGGTGCTCCCGCCGGCGGCACGGCCCGCGCGCGCGGGCCATGAAAATACTGCTGGATCCACGGATGCGGGTTGGAAACGATGCCGGCGACCGTGTCGACGATCATCCGCCGGTCGACGATCACGCCGACGCGGTTGCAGGTGCGGAAGATCGTGTCGAGATCGTGCGTGACCATCACCACCGTCAACTCGAGATTGCGCTGCAGATCGGCGAGCAGCTCGTCGAAGGCCGCCGCTGCGATCGGATCGAGTCCCGCCGTCGGCTCGTCGAGAAACAGCAGCGCCGGATCGAGCGCCAGCGAACGCGCGAGCGCCGCGCGCTTGATCATACCGCCCGAAAGCTGTGCCGGATACTTGTCGAGCGCCTCGGCCGGCAATCCCACCATCGCGACCTTGAGCGCCGCAAGCCCGTCGAGCGTCACCTCGTCGAGCCGGAAGAACTCCGCCATCGGCAACTGGATGTTCTGCCGCACGGTCAGCGAACTGAAGAGCGCCCCGTGCTGAAACGTGACTCCGTAACCGCGCTTAACGTCGCGCAGTTCCCGTTCGCTGAGCGTGGTGATGTCGCGGCCGTACAGCTTGATGGTCCCGGCAGAGGGCCGCTGCAAGCCGAGAATCGTGCGCATCAGCACCGATTTGCCGCTTCCCGACCCGCCGACGATGCCGAACACCTCGCCCTCGAACACGTCCATGTCGAGCCCGTCGTGCACCACCTGCGCGCCGAAGCGATTGACGATGCCGCGCACCTCGATCACCACGCCGCTCATATGTCGAGCTCCAGGAACAACACGGCGAACAACGCGTCGGCGAGAATCACCAGGAAGATCGACTGCACCACCGCGACCGTCGTCAGGCGCCCGAGCTCGCGCGAGGATTCGCGGACCTGCATGCCGCGCAGTGTCCCGATGTAGGCGATGAGGAACGCGAACACCGGCGCCTTGATGATCCCGACCCAGAAGGTCGTCGGCGCGATGGACTCCTGCACGCGCGCCAGGTATTGGGCCGGTGGGATGTCGAGCAGGTAATAGCAGAGCAGACCGCCGCCGGTGAGTCCCACTGCATCCGCAATCACGGTCAGCAAAGGCAGCGCGATCACAAGTCCGAGCACGCGCGGCATGACCAGGACCTCGACCGGGTTGGTGCCGATCGCGTTGAGCGCGTCGACCTCCTCGTTGAGCTTCATGACGCCGATCTCGGCGGCGAACGCGCTTCCGGAACGTCCCGCAACGATGATCGCAGTGAGCAGGACACCCAACTCGCGCAGCACGCCGATCGTGACCAGGTCCACGACAAAGATCTCGGCGCCGAAGCGGCGCAGCTCAGTGGCGCCCATGTAGGCGATGATCACGCTGATCAGGAACGCAATCAGGGAAACGATCGGCACCGCTTGCAGGCCGGTCTCGATGACGTGACGGACGAGCGCGGGCAGGCGCAGGCGTTTCGGGTTCGTGAAAGCGGACCCCAGCACAGCGCAGATCCGCCCGAAGAATGCCAGGCTGGTCTTTGCCGAGTCAGCCTGCGTGACCGCCCAGCGACCCAGGCTGCGCACGGGCTCGACCAGATTGAGCCACTCTGCGGTCGCCGCCGCCGGGTGCTCGCTGCCGGTCAGCCTGTGTTCGATGAAGCGGATCTGGTCGGGCGTTCGTCCGCGCCAGTTCACCGTCACTCCGCTCTGCTCGAGGCGCCGCATGCGCTCGAACAGGGCCCAGGCGCCCGAGAGATCGAGTTCTTCGAGGCCCGTGGTGTCGACGACCAGCGATTGCGCCGGTGTTCCCTCGAGCGCTCCGAGCTCCGATTCGATCGCGGCCAGATTCTCTATCAGCCAGCGGCCGCTGACACGCAGTGTGAGCACTCCGCCGTGCAGATGAGAGTCGAGGAACATTGGCTCAAAGGATGCTAAGTTCTCCTCAATAATCCGGCAACCGTTACCCGATGGCGCACGTCGCTCTGACGCAAGTCCTGGTCCTGCTGGCCGCTACGGTGGTGGTGATCTACGTCATGCGCCGGCTGCGCATGCCGCCGATCGTCGGGTATCTCGTCGTCGGCATGCTGCTCGGGCCGCACGCGCTCGGACTGGCGACCGACGATGCCGTCACCAGCGCGCTGGCCGAGTTCGGTGTCGTGTTCCTGGTGTTCACGCTCGGACTCGAGTTTTCGCTGCCGCGGCTCATCGCAATGAAATGGGAAGTGCTCGGCCTCGGCGGCGGGCAGGTCGTCGTCACAGCGGGCGTCGCGGCCGCCATCGCGTGGCATTACGGTGTCGATCCAGCCGTGGCTGTCGTTATGGGCGGCGCCGTGGCCATGTCCTCGACCGCCATCGTCGTGCGACAGCTGAGCGAGCAGGCCGAAGTCAACCGCACCCATGGGCGGCTCGCGGTCGCCATCGTGCTGTTCCAGGATATCGCCTTCGCGCCATTTCTCGCCGTCGTATCCGCGATCACGACCGGGGCCACTTCCGCGGATCTGTTGCGGACGGTGGTCGAGGGTGGCGCGGCGCTCCTGATCGTGCTCGCCGCGGGCCGTTGGCTGCTCAAGCCGCTGTTCCACGAAATCGCTCATGCGCGATCGCCGGAGCTCTTCCTGCTCGCAGTATTGCTGATCGCGCTGGGATCCGCGTGGACGACGGAATCCGTCGGCCTGTCGCTGGCGCTCGGCGCGTTCCTTGCGGGCGTGATGCTCGCGGAGACGGAATTCCGCCACCAGATCGAGGCGGTGATCCGCCCGTTCCGCGACGTGTTGCTCGGGATCTTCTTCATCACCATCGGCATGTTGTTGGACGTCGGGCTGCTCGGGCGGCAGAGCCTGCTGGTGACACTGCTGGTGCTCGCGCTGCTCATCGGCAAGACGCTCATCGTGACGCTCCTGGCCTACAAGTTCGCGGGCGGCAGCCCGTTCAAATCGCTGCGCACCGGCCTGGTCGTCAGCCTCGGCGGCGAGTTCGGTTTCGCGCTGCTCACGATCCTGTTGCAGGGCCGGCTGATCGACCCCGCATTGGTGCAGCCACTGCTCGCAGCCATCGTCATCAGCATGGTGGTGAGCCCACTGATCATCCGTCACAACAAGGCCATCGCGCGCTGGATCCTGCGCGAGAAGCGGCCCGAGCCGAGCGCAATTGAGCGCGAGGAGGCCATCACGCACGCCGTTGCCGAGCGCGAGCACGTGCTCATCTGCGGCTTTGGGCGCGTTGGCCAGAACATCGCACGCGTGCTCGAGCAAGAAGGCTTCGAGTACCTCGCGGTCGACATGGATCCGGCGCGGGTGCGCGCCGCACGGCAGGCGGGCGATCCAGTCGTGTACGGCGACGCGGCGCATGCCGAAGTGCTGGAGTCGGTCGGACTCGACCGCTCCAGCGTCGTCGTCATCAGCTTCGCGGATCCAGGCCTGGCACTGCGCATTCTCGAAACCATCCGCGCACACCGGCCGAACGTGCCGATCCTGGTGCGCACCCAGGACGATTCGCGCCTCGCTGAACTGCAGAAGGCGGGCGCGTCGACCGTGGTGCCGGAGACCTTCGAAGCGGCTCTCATGCTCGTGTGGCACGTGCTGCTCTTGCTGCAGGTGCCTGTGTCGCGCGTGATGAAGACCATCGGCGATATTCGCGGCAATCGTTACAACCTGATGCGAAGCCTCTTCCGGCTCGACGAAAACGAGCTGGTGCCGGACATCGAGGCGATGCGCGAGCAGCTCTACACGCTGGTGCTGCCACCTGGAGCGTGGGCCGTGGGTCGCACGATTGTGGAGGTGAAGGAACATGGCGCCGAAGTGACCGTGAGTGCGATCCGCCGTGCGGGCATCGTGGGTCGCGAACCGTCACCCGACACCGTGTTCGAAGAAGGCGACGTCCTGATCCTCTTCGGCACTCCCGAGGCCCTGGAGCACGCCGAAGCCGTGCTCTTGATGGGCTGACGCGTGCATTTGAGCGAGCGTGCTTGACGTGCGGTCGCTCCCGTCTGCGCCCGTACACGGAAGTGCGGGCCGGGTTGGTTCACACGGACGTATCCGCACGCCGCCTCGTTGGATTATTGGCCATATAGAACATTGACTTACACATGCCTCTTTACGGCCGCACCGCGGGTCCGTCATAGTCGCCCGCGCTGAACAGGGCAAACCCGCCGAAAGGTGGGGACGCAAAGCCACCGGTCTACGGGACACGAGTTCTACGACAGCGGGGTTGCCAGCGAGCCGAGATGCTTCCCGATCACTGCTCCCGCTGACTCTCCACGCAGATTCGTGCTCCCGCAGGCTCGCGGCCCGTCGCGCTGCCGGCATTGCGGTTAGCGAACCCGGGGGAGGATCTGCATGGCACCCAAAGTTGCGGTCGTGCGCAACTGGGAAGGCACAGTCGTCACGCGGCCGCGCGTGATCGTGCGTCCCAAGCGCGTCGAAGACATTCTCACCATCCTCGAGAACACCAGGGCCTTTCCGTCGCCCGTACGCGCGATCGGTGCCAACTACTCGCAGACGCGCTGCGGCGTCGCCGATGGCGGCACGATCATCGACATGACGGCGATGAATCACGTGCTCGAAATCAACGACCGCTGGGTGCGAGTACAGTCGGGCACTCCGCTCATCGATGTCGCCACGCAGCTCGAACAGCGCGGTCTGCAGCTCCCGGTCAATCCCGACCTCGGCAACCTCACGATGGGGGCAGCGGCTGTCGCCTGCACCAAGGACTCGTCCATGCCGGGCGCGCCCGGGCAGCTCTCATCGTGCCTCAAGGAAGTGAAGCTGGTGCTGCCGAGCGGCAAGCCAATGACGATCAACGAGTCGCAACCGGATCTGCTCAAGCTGGTGCGCTCGAGCTATGGCCTCATCGGCGTCGCCCAGGAGCTCACCTTCAAGGTCATGCCGCTGCGCGCCGTGCGGCTCGACTATGAGACTTACAGCCTCGCGGACTTCACGCAGCAATTCGCGGGGTTGTGCGAGCAGCCGGTCGGACTCAAGTTCTACCTGCTGCCGTTCCGCGATCGCATCACCGTCGAGTTCCGCAGCTACGACGATCAGCCGCTGACTTCGCGCTCCGGCATCTGGTCGATCCGCAAATCGGTGATGAACAACGTCCTGCCGGCGTTCGGCTCGACGGTGAGCAACGTCGTCTCGATGCCGTCGTTTCGCTACTTCCTCATCGAGCATTTCAACACCGTGATGCGTTCGACGCTCGATCGCGCCTCCCGCGACGTCACCGTGTACCCGATAGAATGGGTGCGCCGTCTGCCGAAGGACGCCGGACGCACGCGTTTCACCTACAGCACCTGGGCATTCCCGCAAGCCGGCTATCCCGAGCTGATCAGCGATTACTTCGGGTTCTGCCGCGACTACTACCAGCGACAGCGCTATCGCGCGAACCTGCTGCACCTCGGCCACCGCCTGCACCAGGATCAGTCCTCGGTGCTGTCGCCGAGTCTCACGGGCCCGGTGATCACGCTCGATCCGTCATCGACCGGGGACCAAGGGTGGGAAGACTTCGTGATCGAATTCAACGAATTCTGTTCACAGCGCGGCGGCACGCCACTGTTCAATCAGACGCGTTCGTTGACTCCCGAACAGGTCGCGCACGCGTTTGGCGCGAGGCTCAAGCTCTTCAATGGCCTGCGCAAGCGGCTCGATCCGGACGACCGGATGCTCAACGTCTACTTCGCGCAGCTGCTCGGCCAGTAATCCCTACCAGCCGCAGAACTCGAGCGCCCCCGCATCGCGGAGGTAGATCACCGGGCGCGCTCGCACGCTCGCGGGATGCACATATTCCAACGATGGCACGAGGAGCCACGCGCCGGCCGAGGATGGATCCTGAGCCGCATCGATAGCGATGGAATCGGCGGTCAGGTGAAAGTCGCCGACGCGCGGATCCGCCAGGGCGGCACGCGGGCCGATGACGTTGCCGACGAGTTCTGCCGCTCCTCTCACCGTCTGCGCTGGTGCGCCGGAGAATACGTTGTTGACTACACGCGCGGGGGAAGCGCTCTTGTTGTCGACGAAGATTCCGTCGAGCCACATGTTGTAGAACGTGTTGGAGGCGACGTAGAGCTCGTCGCCGGGGCCGGCAGCCTTTTCCGCGGCAAACGAGACGATCGCGGGATTTTCGGTTCGGCTGCCCTGCTGCAGCAGATTGCCGAGCAACAGCGCGCGACCGCCGTCCGGCAGATCGACGTTGTAACTCGACGTCCCGTCTGTTTCATCCGTGAGGCGGTTGTACAGAATCTGGTTGACTTGAGCCCGGCTCTTGACGAGGTGACCCACCCGCGCCTCATGCGAGTACGAGCCACGCAGCACGAACGAGGCGGAGTGCCCTATGTAGATGTTGTGCGTGTAGCCATCGCCCACGCCGTTGCGCGCGAACTCGCAGAACTCGATCACGACCTCCGCGTCGTCGCGATTGCTCGTCAGAATGCCGTTCTCGTTGTCGTGGAAATAACTGTTGCGAACCGTCAGCCGGCGCCCTTCGAAGCGGATTCCCGCACCGTTGCCATCGGGTACGCTCGCGCCGGAAAACTCGATGTTCTCCACCGTCGCGTTGTCGCCGCTGATCACCCAGATGCCCTTTCCCTGGCTGTTGCGCTCGGCGGCGCGCAGGTGCGGACGCCCTCCGACTCCGCGCAGCACCAGATCGTTCTGCTCCCAGGCCGCCACGTCGCCAGAATAGTCGCCCGCCGCGATCTCCACCAGATCGCCATCGCGCGCCTCACGGGCGGCAGCCGCGATCGTCGCGTAACTCCCGCCCGGGCCGACGCGTAACACACGCGCCGGCTTGCGAACGTCGACCGAATCAGCGGCGGACGCGGGAGCCGGTGCGGATGGGGAGCGCGCACACTCGTAGTGCTC
>DATBVX010000004.1:0-5404 GCA_036515135.1 Steroidobacteraceae bacterium | reverse complement strand
AACAGCGGCACCAGCGCCAGCGCGGCGCCCATTCCGCCCGCGAGCGTGGCCAGGCGCTCCAGAAAGACGCGCCGATCGAGCGGCGCGTGCGCGTATTCGTCGTAGAGGTCGATGATGCGTTTGTCCATGGTTCCTCCGCCGTGCGATCCTTCAACCAGAACAACCATAACAGGGAGCCATTCAATGACCATCGCACTGTGGTGTGTACTCGTCGCCGGGATTCTGCCTTACGTTGCGACGCTGATCGCCAAGAGTGGCCGCGAGGGATTCGACAATCGCGACCCCCGCAGCTGGCTCGCGAAACAGGAGGGATTTCGCAAGCGCGCCAACGCCGCACAGCTCAATGCTTTCGAGGCGTTCCCATTCTTCGCCGCCGCCGTGATCATCGCGCACCTGCTGAACGGGCCGCAGAGCCTCGTGAACACGCTGGCGCTGGTGTTCATCGGGGCGCGCGTATTGCACCTGGCCTTCTATCTGGCCAACCAGGCGACGCTGCGCTCGCTGGCCTGGTTCGTCGGTTTTGGCTCCATCATCGCGATCTTTGTAGTTGCTTGAATCCGCTGTTGATGCTGCGCTGCACCTAGCATAGTGCATCGCAGCATTGACGGACTGCTCTTGGCCGGTATGATCGCCCTCATGCTTGTGGAGCGCGTTCGACCCTTCTCGCTCGAATCGATTCGCCGCTGAACGCCGGCGACGGCCTGCGCGCACACACAACACCCGCATCTGTTGGCTCGGTACCGGTACGAGCCTGTGGAAATAGCCACGGGGTCGCGCCGGCACCCTACTTGGGACTGCCATGCATCCACAGGCTGCGGGTCTTTTCGATCCGGCGTACGAACGCGACAGTTGCGGCTTCGGGCTGATCGCCAACCTCGATGATCATCCCAGTCACTGGGTGGTGCAGACGGCCATCCAGTCGCTCAATCGCCTGACTCATCGCGGGGCGATCGCGGCCGACGGCAAGACCGGCGATGGTTGCGGCCTGCTGCTCAAGAAGCCGACCGTGTTTCTGCGCGCAATCGCCGCGCAGGCGGGAGTCAAGCTCGCTGAGCGCTTCGCGGTCGGCAGCGTTTTCCTGAGCACGTTCGAAGATCAGGCGGGGCGCGCACGCGCGGCGCTCGAATCGCAGCTCGAGCGTGAAGAGCTCGAGCTCGCGGGCTGGCGGCTGGTGCCCACCAACGCGCAGGCCTGCGGCGAAGAAGCCCTCAAGACGCTGCCGCGCATCGAGCAAGTGTTCGTCAACTGCCCGCTTGACATCGACGAGGCGGCGTTCAATCGCAAACTCTTTCTCGCGCGTCGGCGAACTGAGAAGGCGCTCAGGGGCAAGGATCCCTTCTTTTACATTCCGAGCCTGTCCGCCTCGACCATCGTCTACAAGGGCATGGTCATGCCGCAGAACTTGACGGAGTTCTATCCCGATTTGGACGATGAGCGCCTGGAAACGTCGGTCGCGGTATTCCATCAGCGCTTCTCCACCAACACGATGCCGCAGTGGCGGCTGGCGCACCCGTATCGCCTTCTCGCGCACAACGGCGAGATCAACACCATTCAGGGCAATCGCAACTGGGCGGTTGCGCGCGGCCCGCTATTCCGCTCGCCATTGTTGCCCGATCTGTCGGACATCCTGCCGCTGGTGTCGATGACGGGCTCCGACTCGCAGACGCTCGACAACATGCTCGAGGTCCTGCTGATGGGCGGGCTCGATGTCCTGCACGCGATTCGCCTGCTGATTCCACCCGCCTGGCAAACCGTGGACTCGATCGATCCGGATCTGCGCGCGTTCTACGAGTACTACGCGACGCATATGGAGCCGTGGGATGGGCCCGCGGGTATCGTGCTCACCGATGGGCGCTACGCTGCCTGCACGCTCGATCGCAACGGCCTGCGTCCGGCGCGTTACGTGATCACGAAGAACCGGCATCTCACCATCGCCTCGGAAACGGGCGTCTGGGACTACACGCCGGCGGACGTAGTGCGCAAAGGCCGGCTCGGTCCCGGAGAAATGCTCGCACTCGACCTGCAGACCGGCGAGCTGCTCGAGAACCGGCGCATCGACGACATCCTGAAGAGCCGCCACCCGTACAAGACGTGGCTCAAGAAGGGCGTGCGCTATCTCGAATCCGACCTGATCGATCCTCGATTGGCGGCAGAGCCGATGGACCGCGATACGCTCGCGCGCTACCAGAAGATGTTCAACATCACCACGGAGGAACGCGACGAAATCATCCGCGTGCTGGCCGAGGATGAGAGCGAGGCGGTGGGCTCGATGGGCGACGACACGCCAATGCCGGTGCTCTCCTCGAAGGTGCGTTCGCTCTACGACTATTTCCGCCAGCAGTTCGCGCAGGTCACCAACCCGCCGATCGATCCTTTACGCGAATCGATCGTGATGTCGCTGCAAACCCAGATCGGCCCCGAATGCAACATCTTCGTGCCGGCGCCGGAGCACGCGCGGCAGGTCGTGATGAATTCCCCGGTGCTCTCGCAACGGAAGCTCCGGGAAATCCTCGCGATGGGGGATTTCGGCGTGACGCACGAGTTTATCGATCTGCAGTACGCGCAGGATGAAGCTCTCAAGACGGCGATCGTGCGGGTGTGTGACCAGGCGGAAGCGGCTGTGCGCGCGGGCAAGCTCGTGCTGATGCTCTCCGACCGCTACCTGGTCGAGGGCAAGCTGCCGATGCACGCGTTGCTGGCGACGGGCGCCGTTCACCATCGCCTCGTCGACAAGGGGTTGCGCTGCAAGTGCAACCTGCTGGTCGAAACCGGCACGGCGCGCGACGCCCACCACTTCGCCTGCCTGATCGGCTATGGCGCGACGGCCGTTTATCCGTACATGGCCTACCAGACCCTTTTCGACATGATGCGCAAGGGTCGCGTGAAGGTGGATACGCACGAGCGCCTGGGACTCGGCCGCAGCTACCGGCGCGGCATCATCAAGGGTCTGCTAAAGATCATGTCGAAGATGGGCATCGCCACGATCGCGAGCTATCGCAGCGCGCAGCTGTTCGAGATCGTGGGGTTGAACGATGACGTCGTGAAGCTCTGCTTTCCCGGGACCGTGAGCCGAATCCAGGGTGCGGGATTCGACGATCTCGAAACCGACCTCAAATACCTGGCGGCACGTGCCTGGAGACCCGGAGAGAGCATCGAGCAGGGCGGGTTGATCAAATACGTCCACAACGGCGAGTACCACATGTACAACCCGGACGTCGTAGCGACGCTGCAGGCGGCGGTGGTGACCGGCGAATACGCGCGCTACCAGCAATTCGCGCGCCTCGTCAATGAACGCCCGGTCTCGACGTTGCGCGACCTGCTGGTGTTGAAGGGCGACACCCGGCCGATCCCGATCGAGGAGGTCGAGCCCATCGAAAACATTCTCAGGCGTTTCGATGGCGCTGGGATGTCGCTCGGCGCATTGTCACCCGAGGCGCACGAAGCGCTTGCGATCGCGATGAATCGCCTGGGTGCGCGCTCCAACTCGGGCGAAGGGGGCGAGGATCCGGTGCGCTATCACACCGAGAAGAACTCCAAGATCAAGCAGGTGGCCTCGGGCCGTTTCGGCGTGACGCCTGAATACCTGATCAATGCCGAGGTGCTGCAGATCAAGATCGCACAGGGAGCGAAGCCCGGTGAAGGCGGGCAGCTCCCCGGCCACAAGGTCAACGAGATGATCGCGCGGTTGAGATTCGCCCGACCTGGCGTGGGGCTCATCTCGCCACCTCCGCACCACGACATCTACTCGATCGAGGACCTGGCGCAGCTGATCTTCGACCTCAAGCAGGTCAATCCGCAGGCGCTGGTATCGGTGAAGCTGGTCGCGGAACCCGGCGTCGGCACCGTCGCGGCCGGAGTCGCCAAGGCTTACGCGGACCTGATCACGATCTCGGGTTACGACGGCGGGACGGGTGCGAGCCCGCTGAGCTCGATCAAGTACGCGGGCACGCCATGGGAGCTCGGTCTGGCGGAGACGCACCAGACGCTGCGCATCAACGATCTCAGGCACAGGGTGCGTTTGCAGATCGACGGTGGCCTGAAGACCGGGCTCGATGTCATCAAGGCTGCGATCATCGGCGCTGAGAGCTTTGGTTTCGGCACCGCGCCGGTTGTGGCGCTCGGCTGCAAATACCTGCGCATCTGCCATCTGAACAATTGCGCCACCGGCGTCGCCACCCAGCACAACGTTTTGCGTGCGAAGTACTTCGTCGGACTTCCGGAGATGGTGATCAACTATTTCCGGTTCGTGGCGCAGGAATGCCGCGAGATCATGGCAAGGCTCGGAGTGCGTCGACTCGCCGACCTCATCGGTCACACCGGGTATCTCGAGATCGTCGAGGGCACGACGTCGAAACAGAAGAAACTCGACCTGAATCCGCTCCTGTCCACCGCGGGTCTGGCG
Source organism: Steroidobacteraceae bacterium (assembly GCA_036515135.1). Lineage (GTDB taxonomy): Bacteria > Pseudomonadota > Gammaproteobacteria > Steroidobacterales > Steroidobacteraceae > DATBVX01. The sequence continues at coordinate 1,002 of DATBVX010000004.1, read as the reverse complement.
GCGGACAAGCCACAGTACTGTCTCGACCCGCACAACGCGCCATTTGACAAGGGAGAACTTGCCGAGCGCATGGTCGAGGACATGCGCGCCGCCATCGAACACCGCACCGGCGGACGGTTCGGTTACGAGGTCGCGAACTTCCACCGCTCGATCGGTGCGCGCGTGTCGGGTGAGATCGCGCGGCGCTGGGGCAACTACGGCATGGCCGATGCCCCGCTCATCGTGCGCTTGCGAGGCTCGGCCGGTCAGAGCTTCGGCGTCTGGAATGCCGGTGGAATGCATCTCTACCTGGAAGGTGATGCGAACGACTACGTCGGCAAAGGCATGGCCGCCGGGAAGATCGTGGTGCGCCCGCCGGCCAACGCCGCTTTCGTCCACAAGGACACGGTCATCATGGGCAATACCTGTCTCTACGGTGCCACGGGTGGTGAGCTCTACGCCGCGGGCCAAGCAGGTGAGCGCTTTGCCGTGCGCAATTCCGGCGCGATCGCGGTCATCGAGGGCACTGGCGATCACTGCTGCGAGTACATGACGGGCGGCGTGGTCTGCGTGCTCGGTCGCACCGGTCTTAACTTTGGAGCGGGGTTCACGGGTGGCTTCGCTTACGTGTTCGATCTCGATCGCGGCTTCGTCGACCGATACAACCATGAGTTGATCGACATCCACCGCATCACGCCCGAGGGGATGGAATCGAACCTGCAGCACCTGCGCACGTTGATCCAGCAGCACGTGCGCGAGACGGGAAGCGTATGGGGTGAGGAGATCCTCAACGATCTGCGCTCGTTCCTGCCCAAGTTCTGGGTCGTGAAACCGAAGGCCGCGGCGATCGATTCGCTGCTCGAGAACCTGAGGCGGGCGGCGTAAAGGAGGTTGACAGTTGAGAGTTGACAGTTGACAGACAGGGCACGAGGAGTTTCTGACCGCCAACTGCCAACTGCCAACTGCCAACTGCCAACCGATCCATTCCAAATGGCCAATCGTCACTTTCAGTTCCTGGACATT
>DATBVX010000003.1:0-19784 GCA_036515135.1 Steroidobacteraceae bacterium | reverse complement strand
GGAGTCGAACCCGCCGCACTTGCCGAGCACGCGCATGGGCAGGATCCAGGCGTCCCACGCTTCGCCCGCAACACCGATGCCGTTGTTGGTGCGCGCGCCGATGATTCCCGATACCCGCGTGCCGTGCCACGAGCTGTCGGTCAGTGCACAGTCAATGAACTCCGGGTCCTGGATGTCGTTGGCGTCAACCCAGTCGCCGGGATCCGACGGATCCGCATCGCGACCGTCACCATCGTTGGCGATGGCAACGCTGCCGGCGTTATCGGCGATGAAATCGTAACCGGGCAGCAGCTTGCCCGCCTGCTCGGCGCGCGCCAAATCAGGATGTTCGAATCGAACTCCGGTGTCGAGAACGGCGACCACCGAGCCATTGCTGCCGGTGGTCGTGTCCCACGCGGTGCTGGCCCTGATTGCCGCGGGTTGATCGGTTTGCAGGAACCACTGGCCGCTGAACAGCGCATCGCTCGGGATCGCGTGCGGCCAGCGCCGTTGATCGGCGACCGCGTACTCGACTGCCGGATCGCCGGCAAGCTCGGCGAGCGTCTGCTCGAGTGCGGCGGCAGAAAGCGGTTGATCCAGACGCAGCAGCTCGAGCCGTGGTGCGACTTGGCGAATTGCCCACAGTCTCACGCCCGTCGCAGTCGCGAGTCGGGTCACTCGGTCTCGCACGTCATCGCCAGCGATCGAGGCCTCCGCCGTGGCTCGCCACTTGATGATGACGCGATCGGTCGCCGCCATTTCATGGCGGGCAAACGCACCGTTGTATTCGCCAGCCAATGTTGTCGAGCTCGCGACCAAGGCCAGCGTTACGGTCAATCGGAAAAGGAATCTGCTCAAGGGCCGTGCTCCGCTTGCGAAGAAGTGTAGTCCCCGCAAGCCGAGTCACAAGCTAGATACGCATGACGGCGGTCACATCTTCACGCTGTGTCGCCGCGTGGCGACGATCAGTCCCGATTCCGTCCAGCTGCGCAGACAGGTTGCGGCTCGAATCGGAGCCTGTTCTTCGCTGGTGTGTCCGCAAAGTGTCAGACACACATCGCCAAATGTCGCGCCGGCACGCAGCGTGTCGAACGCGACCGCTTCGTCGCGGCCGAGCGAGCGATACAGGATTTGCAGACCGCTGCGCCACAGGAGCCAGGACTGACTTTGCCCGGCCAGCTCCGGCGCCGGGCGCTCGCTACCCTCGGTAAGGGCCTTCCAGATCTGCGGCGCATTCCAAACAAGATCGAGCCGGCGAATGGCGGGATGGAAATCGAACTTGAGCGCGGACCATTGCTGCGGTGGCGTGCGCACCAGCACCTCGACATCGAGTGCGTTCTGGTCCTGCGCGTCGAACACTTCGGTCATTGCCCATTCCCACGCAGCCAGCTCGGTGAGCACAGGCGCGTCCCGATACCGTTCAGCGGTCGTCAGGAATAGCGGCAGCTCGGCGCCGTAGTAGCGGATCGATGGCCAGCGCGACACGTGCGTCGCGATGTAGGACGCGGCGAGCGAGGCGAAGTCCGCGTCGCCGAGGAGCCTGGCGAGCGCCGGATAGTTGCTTGCCAGCGCTTCAGTGAGGCGCACCCGGTACGCATCGCCATAGATGGCCAGGCGAGTCGAAACCGGCACGCGCGCGGTGCCGATCACGTGTTGCTCGATGTCGCGTTCGCCCTCGAGCAGGAATGCCTGGAGCCGTTGCTGGATTGCGGGCAGTGTCATGCCGCCTCCGCCACGGCGCTGGCCGCGACCGCGCGCGCAGCAGCGAGCTCCTTGAGCAAGTCGTCGAGTGGCGGAATGTTGGCATCGCGCTCGATCATGGTGGACACCACGCCAAACCGGCGCACGGCGGCGCCATACAGGCTCCACACCGGGTCAGAAACCGGATGGTCGTGAGTGTCGATGAGATAATCGCCGTGGTCCTGGTGACCGGCGAGATGGATCTGCTGTACGCGCTCGACCGGGATGGCATCCAGGTAGGCGCGCGGATCGAACTCGTGATTGATGCTGCTCACGTACACGTTGTTGACGTCGAGCAAGATCAGGCAGTCCGCGCGCGCCGCAACCTCCCGCAGGAACTGCCATTCGGTCAGCTCGGAGTCGCGAAAGCTCACGTAGCTCGAGACGTTTTCGAGCAGCAGGCGCCGTCCGAGCGTGTCCTGCACGCACTGCACGCGCTCGACGACGTGGCGCAACGCCTCCTCGGTATACGGCAGCGGCAACAGGTCGTGCAGATTCGCGCCGCCGACGCCGGTCCAGCACAGGTGATCCGAAATCCACGCGGGCTCTATCCGGGCCGCCAGCGACCTGACCTGGCGAACGTAGTCCAGATCGAGCGGCGCGCTGCTGCCAATCGACAGCGATACGCCGTGCATGACGAGCGGATAGTGCTCGCGAACGCGTGTCAGGTAGTGCAGCGGCTTGCCACCCGGTACCAGGTAGTTCTCGGTGATTACCTCGAACCAGTCGACTGCCGGTCTTTCGGCCAGCACGGTCTCGTAGTGATCGGGACGCAGGCCGAGACCAAAGCCGAGCGCGGGTTGAGTCAGAAGGCTCAAGACAGTAATGCCAGAAGGGCCGGGGACTTGATCGCCCCCGACCCTCCTTATCCGACGTTTGCCGATTACTGGGTGGCCTTTTCCTTTTCCAGCTTCGCCTTGGCCGCATCGCACTCGGCCTTGGCGAGCTGAAGGAAGCCATGGCCCTTGCACTTGTTCTGGCCCGCGCAGCTGTTGTCGGCAGTGGCGCACGCGGACGTGCCCTTACAGCTGTTCACGCCTTCGCACTTGACCTTGGCCTCCTCCGCAGCCGCCGTCGTCACCGCGACCGTGGAGAACGCCAGGGCCGCCGCAGTGGCAAGCGCCATGCTGGACAATTTGCGAGTAATCATCACTGAACCCCCGTATTGATAGTTTCCAGTTGACGGAACCGGCACCGAGGGTGCCGCATTCCGCCTGCCAATAGACCGGTGATCGCCGCGTATTGTTGCACACGGGTTTACTTGCGCCGCGAAAGAAGCAACGGACACGCCAAGCTGTCGCCCGATGGCGACTTCTACATACTGGTCGCGCTGCCCGTCACGGAGAACGCTCATGCATGTTCGAGTCGGCCGATGCGCGCTGCTTGCAGTATTTGTCCTTGGATTCTGGCATGACGGGTCTGCGACCGAACTGGCTGTCGACTTGCCGCCGGGACTGCAGACTCCCGAGGCCGCAATGCCCGGTCCCGAGTTCGACGTTGAACAAGCCACGCAGGCTTACCTCGGCTTGCTCTCGCCCGAGCAGCGTGAGCGCTCGAACGAGTACTTCGAGGGCGGCTACTGGCTGCAGCTGTGGGGGTTCCTCTACGGGCTCGCCGTACTGCTCGCGATCCTCGCACTGCACTGGTCGGCGCGGATGCGGGATTGGGCCGAGCGCGTCACATCGCGCCGCTGGTTGCAGACCGCGCTCTACGCGCTCATCTTTACGCCGCTGGTGTGGCTGCTCTCGCTGCCGCTGGCGTGGTACGCCGGCTTTGCGCGCGAGCACGCGTACGGACTTTCGAACCATACGTTCGGCGGCTGGCTGTGGGACGAGTTCAAGGGGATGCTCATGGTCACCGTCCTCGCGGCAATCGCGATCGTCAGCATCTATGCCTTTATACGGCGTGCGCGCGCGAGCTGGTGGGCCTGGGCGACCGGATTCATGTTTGCCTTCTTGCTGTTCGTGATTCTGATCACGCCGGTGTTTCTCAACCCTATCTTCAACACCTACCAGCCACTCGATGATGGGCCGGTCCGGAGCGCCGTGCTGTCGCTCGCGCGGGCCAACGAGATCCCGGCCGACAACGTGATGTGGTTCGACGCGTCGAAACAGACGAAGCGCATCAGTGCCAACGTCGCCGGCCTGTTCGGCACGACCCGGGTGAGCCTGAATGACAACCTCCTTGAGCGCACCTCGCTGCCCGAGATCAAGGCGATGATGGGTCATGAGATGGGGCATTACGTTCTCAATCATCTGCTGCAGGGTGCGGTCTTCTTCACCTTGTTGTTTGGCCTCGGTTTCCTGATTCTCGACCGGGTGTTCGAGATCGCGCGCAGACGCTTGGGCGAGCGCTTTGGCATCCGTGAATGCGCTGATCCGGCCGGACTGCCGCTCGCGCTCGCGATCATGAGCGCGTTCCTGTTCCTGGCGACGCCACTCATCAATCGATACATCTACTCGGGTGAGCATGCTGCCGACCTGTATGGTCTGAACGCCGCTCGCGAGCCACACGGCTTCGCCACGGTTGCGATGCGCCTCGGCGCGTATCGGAAACTCGAACCGTCGCCGTTGGAGGAGTTCCTGTTCTACGACCATCCGAGCGGCAGGCGGCGGGTCGAGATGTCGATGCGCTGGCTCAAGGAGAATCAGGCGCTGATCAGCTCTGCAGCGTCGTCGCAGGCCTTCGGCTCCAGGGTTGATACCGCCGCAGGAACTCAGTAGGCGCGTGGGCTGAAGACCGATCTACCGCGGCGCCGCGCTTCGGCCGCGCGGCGGCAATTCCTGGTACTCAGCCGTGCGCGTCAGACTGCGCAGCGCCGCAATCATCGGCTCGGGAGGAATGGTCGGCCGGCGCGTCGCGAGATTCATCCACAACCCGTAGCTGACCAGGCGTGCGGAACGTTTGCCGTCGGCGCGGAAGAACTCGTTGCGCAGCTTCATCTGCCCGCCGTCGGCGCTCAGGCCCTCGAGCTCTAGCGTCACCGTGACGCGGTCGAGCAGCTTGAGCTCGGCGGAGTAGTCGAGCTCGTCGCGAAGCACCACGGGCCCGATCTGACGTTTCATCAGATCGCTGAAGGGTACGCCCCTGCTCTCGAAGTACATGAACCGCGTATCGACCGCGAGATCCAGATAGGCGGTGTTGCTCATGTGCTGGTTGAAATCCACGTGGGCCCAGCCCACGCGGAATTCGCACTGAAACGGCGCGTCACCCATTCCTTTTTATCTCCGCGTCAGTGGGATATTCACCACGGGCGCGGCGCACCGGGCTGGCGCCAGACGATCTCTGCGCGGTCGCCGACTGCCAGGCGGCTCCCCGCGCCGCGGATCAGGATGGCGTTCACGCCGAAGGCCACGCCTTTGAGCGACGCCAGGCGACGGTAGGTCCGAAGAGTCCGCAACGGCTCCTCGCCATCGCGCTCGCCGGTCACCTGGTCGGTCGTCGTCGTGATGCAGCGGATGCAGGGCTTCACGCACTTGAGCTCGATGTTGCCGAACACGATCCGGTCGATGTCGTCCTCGGCATAGGGTTTGAGACCCTGAAGGACGATGTTGGGGCGGAAACGCGCCATCGGCAGCTTGCGCGGGAGGCGCGAGTTCAGATCCTCGAGCGAGGCCTCGCTCAGGAGCAGGAACGCATAGGCATCGGCAAAGTGGAGGCGCCCCTCGTCCCGACCCGTAAACTGCGCATCGCTCAGTCGCGCGTGGCCCGGCGCGGCGCGCACGAGTTGTGCGCGGATTCCCGCAGCGGCTTCGAGCCAGTTGCGCGTGTCGACGTTGCTCGGCTGCGCCAGGCAATCGTCGCGCCAGATGCGAACGCGCATCTCGGGCGCCAAATCCTCTATCGGGCAGCGGAGCTCGGGATGGCCGGGCGCACGCAGCGCCACGCTGGAGTTCTCGACCGCAACCTCGATGCGGGCCAGCGCGGCACATTCGCGCTGCGTAATGAATCGGCCGGCGTCCGTGACGAACATCCAGTTGCGGTCCCACTCGAGCCCGGTGGGATGCACTACGCGCTCCGCATGGCTCAAGCCGCGGCAGGACTTCACTGGGTAGCTGTGCAGCGCGGCAATCGCGACCGGGCCATCCACTCCCGCTCCCACCCGTGGGAGAGGGCCGGGGTGAGGCTCCACTCCCTCTCCAGCAAGCGGGAGCCGGCCGGGGTGAGGGCTCTCCTCAGTCATCGCCGATGCTGCGGAAATCGACGCCCAGCGATCGGAGCTTGCGATACAGGTGGGTGCGCTCCATGCCGACGCGCTTGGCGAGCTGCCCGACCTTGCCATTGCAGATGAGCAGTTGTTGCTGGAGGTAGGCGCGCTCGAACTGCTCACGCGCTTCGCGCAGCGGCAACGCCAGCAGATCCTGCTTCACGAGGGGCTCATCGCCGGGCTGCTGGGTGGCGAGCTCACGCTCGATCTCGTCGAGCCCGATCTCCTCCCCGCCCTTGAGGATCAGCAGCCGGTGCACGAGGTTTTTCAATTCGTGGATATTTCCCGGCCACGGATAGTTGCGCAGCCGATTCTGCGCCGCGACGCTGAAGCGACGGAACGGCAGACCGGCATCGTCCATCAGGCGATCGACGTAGTAGCGCAGCAGTTCCGGAACGTCCTCGGCGTATTCGCGCAGCGGCGGCACCCGCAGCGTGATGACGTTGAGCTGCGAGAGCAGATCGCGCCGGAACGGCTCGCCGATCGTGCGCGTTTCGAACCCCGGCTGCGCCGAGGTCAGGAAGCGCAGGTCAAGTGCCCGCGTCTGCGTGCCGCCGACGCGCGTGAAGTGGCCGTTTTCGATGTCGGCGAGCAACATGCGTTGCACGGTCGGCGTGAGATCCTCGAGGCCGTTGATGAAGAGACTCCCACCCTCGGCTTCCTCATAGAGACCGCGCTTGACCGCGCCCGCTGCTTCCGAGCCGCGCAACTGCGCGGCGGCTCCGTCATCGGTAATACTGCCGGCGACGGCCACGACGAACGGTTTTCCGGCCCGCGGGCTCAGGCTGTGCAGGAAGCGGGCAAATGCCTCGCGGCCCGTGCCCGGCTCGCCGAGAAGCAGAACTGGTGCGTCGTGCGGCGCGACCTGTTGAACCTGTTCGCGTACGGTCTGCATCGCACGGCTGCGGCCGACCGGCGCGATCGGCGGTGGCAGCAGCGAGCGCACGCTCTGGCGCTTTTGCCGGCCCGCGTCCAGCGCACGCTCGACGGTTCGCAGCAGTTTGGCAAGCGACAGCGGCTTCTCGACGAAATCGAATGCGCCGAGCCGTGTCGCCTCGACGGCCGTTTCGACCGTTCCGTGACCGGACATCATCACCACCGGACAATCCGCATTCGGTGTGTGCGACCACTCACGCAACAGCGTGATGCCATCGGTATCCGGCATCCAGATATCGAGAAGCACCAGGTCCGGACTCTGCCGGGCGCGCGAGGCGCGTGCCTGTTGCGCGTCGGCGGCAACCTCCACCTCGTAGCCCTCTTCGGAGAGGATTTCGCGCAGCAGGCTGCGGATGTCGGCTTCATCATCGACGATGAGTATTCGGGGTGAGCTCATGCACGCTCCCTCCTCGGTTCATTCTTGCGTGGGTCGCGCGACGCCGGGTGGGCCCGGGCGCGTTCGTCGAGCGGCAACGTGACGCGCACGCGCGCGCCGCCGCTGCGCCCATTCTCGGCCTCGATCCAGCCACCATGTTCCTCCACGATTTTCTTCACGATCGCGAGCCCCAGGCCCGTGCCCTTGGTCTTGCTGGTCACGTACGGGTCGAATACCTGGCCGATGATCTCGTTCGCGAACCCGGGGCCATTATCCGCTACCGTGATCTCCGCGAGCGGCCCGCCTGAATCGCGGTTGAGGCGGGTGACGATCTCGACCTGGGGATTCGACCGGTTCTCGAGCGCTTCCATCGAATTGGTCATGAGATTGTTGAGGATCTGGCGCACGCGCCCGCGGTCTGCCTCGAGCGCGGTGAGCGCCGGGTCGAGGTCCAGTTTCACGTTTACACGATGGTCCTGTGAACGGTACAGATCCGCGACCTCCGTGACGAGCTGGTTGAGATCGAATGGCGACAACGTCATCTCCGGGGCGCGGGCGTATTCGCTGAAGGCGTTCACCATCTGCTTCATCGCTTCGACCTGCTGCACGATGGTGTGGGTGGCGCGCTCCATCACCTGCGCGTCCTGCTCGCTCATGTTGCCGAGGAAGCGCCGGCGCATGCGCTCGGCGGATAGCTGGATCGGCGTGAGCGGGTTCTTGATCTCATGCGCCAGGCGGCGTGCCACCTCGCCCCATGCGGCATCGCGCTGTGCCCGCAGCATGACGGTGATGTCGTCGAACACGATCACGTAGCCGCCGGGCTGTCCCTGTTCGCCGGGCAGCGCCGTACACGCGCACATGAGCACGCGCCGGCCACTATCGCCGCGCAACTCGAGCTGCTCGCGCCATTCCTTCTGTCCGGCGCTGAAATGACCCCGCGTGGCCTCGACGAACTGCGCCAGCATCCCACCGCCAGCCGCCAATTCCTCCAGCGCCTTGCCCTCGCACGCCTCGAGATCGGCGCCGAGGATATCGCTGGCCGCCTGGTTGGCGACGCGGATCCTGAGGTCCGGTTCGAGCGACAGCACGCCGGTGGACAGCCGCGCGAGGATCACCGCCAGATTTGCCCGTTCTGCCTCGACCGCCTGCTGGCTGCGGCGCGTCTCTTCGCGTGCGCGCGCCAGGCGTTTGGTCATGTCATTGAACGAATGCACCAGAAAGCCCATCTCGTCACGCGTCGACAGCGGCAGACGCGTATCAAAGTCACCCTTGCCGACCGCGCGCGTGCCTGCGGCGAGATCCTGGATTGGCCGCACCAGGCGCTGCGCGGAGAAGAATGCGCCGTACACCGCTGCCAGCAGGGATAGCAGCAACACCAGGGTCAGCGTGAGGACGAAACTGTACTTCAGTGGCTCGCGCAGGTACGACAATTCTCCATACCGGGTGTGAGCGCGCTGCACGGTATTAGCCAGCTCGGCGAAGCGCTCGGAAACGGGATAGACCGCAAGCAGCACGCGCTGCTCCTCGCCCGGGCGGGTCTGCGGCACGGGTACGGCAGTGCGGATGAGATAGCCGCCGCCCGTCACCGGTTCGAGGCTCACGAACGGGCGTCCCTGCCTCACCTGCAACATCGCCTCCTCCAGCGGACGCTGTGGCACGGCGTCGATGAATCGCTCGGAGCTCGTGGCGATGATGCGTCCGTGCGTGCCGATGAGCGTGATCTCAGTGGCGCCGCCACTCCGCCGTTCGGCGTCGAGCCGTCGTACTGCATCGCGGTCGTCGGCCACGGCAAGCTCCTGCGCCAGGACTTCGCTGCGTTCGAGATACTCGCGGCGGTTGAGCTCGAGCACGGCGCGGCTCTGTCGCAGCGCCACGCTCAGTTCCTGCCGAACCTCCACGTTGAACCAGCTGTCGATACCGCGGTTGAGAAACTCGAGCGCAAAGTAGTAGACGATCAGGAGCGGAGCGATTACCAGCACGCCGAAGATCGCGACCGTGCGTGCCTTGAGCCGCGACCCGATGACGTGACGCCGGTAGTCGCGCACCAGCTGCGTGAGCTTCGCCGCCAGCAGCACCAGCAGCACCACCACGCCGAGAGCATTGATCAGGAGGATCCACGGGTGCAGCTGGCTGAACTCGGCGGAGTTCTGCGCGGTCTTGGCCAGCATGAAAAGGGCAGCAAGCCACAGCCCCGCGCCGAGCGCGGTCAGGACATAGCCGCCGTAGCGCTTTATCGCAGCAATGGCCATGTGTACCACTCGCTCACGCGGTGCCAGTCATCGGTCCAGAACATGAGCACGCGCAGCGCATCCGGGATGTCGCCCAGATCGAGCGTCACGCGCAGGTTGAATTCGTAACGCCGGTCGCCCTCGATCAATGCCTGGTCGAGCACCGGCAGGCCGCTGATGTGCGACAGCTGTTCGACGGCAGCATCGAGTGTCGGAAACGAGGTTTGCTCGCCGCTGTTGAGATTGCGCACGAGGTAGCGGCCACTCACCGCGTGGTACTGCAGCTGGAACAGCTGCCGCAGCGAGGCGACTCCTTCGTCCAGCCAGTAGCGGCGGGTACTCGCGACCTCGAGCTCAAGATCGAGCGTGAGCGGTACGCCATCGTTCAGCGCCCGTCGCAGCCGCTCGTTCAATGGCAGATACAGGCGCGTGCTGAGGAGATAAACGCCATCCACGAGCTGCACGTAAGCCGTTCGGATGCCGAACGGCGGGTCGGTCTCGGCCGCAGCCGGCCCGCCAGACAGCGGCAGCGCGCACGTCGCGGCACAGACGAGCGTGATTCGCCGGACGATGAAACTCAAGGAAAGCGGACAACGCATGGATTGGTTTGTTCGCCGATGGACCTGGGGCCATTCGCGGCGCTTAGAGCCTTTCGAGGCAAGCATAATAGAAGCCGTCCATGCCTGCCGCTCCGGGAAGGATCTGCAGCCCGGGCTCACCCGGGGAGCGAATTCCGGTCATTTTCAGGTCTCGCGGCACGGCAGCTTCGAACGCGTCGCTCCGCTCCTCAAGGAATGCGCCGATCACGCGCTGATTCTCGTCGCGCAAGACCGAGCATGTCGCGTACAGCAAGCGTCCGCCGGGCGCGAGCAACGGCCAAAGTGTCACGAGCAACGAGGCCTGCTCGCGGCTGAGCGAGTCGACATCGGACGCACGTCGCAGGAGCTTGATGTCCGGATGGCGCCGGATCACGCCGGTTGCCGAACAGGAGACATCGAGCAGGATGCGGTCGAAGGCGACTCCATCCCACCAGTCCGAGGGCCGGGCCACCTCGCCCACAACGACCTTCGCCTTGAGATCAAGCCGCCGCAGATTCTCATCGACCTGGACCAGCCGCTCTCGTGAACGATCGAGCGCCAGCAGCTCGCCCAGATCCGCTGTCCGCTCGAGGATGTGACAGGTTTTCCCTCCAGGCGCTGCGCACGCGTCGAGAACGCGCATGCCACTCCGGGCATCGAGCAGCGGCGCGGCGAGCTGCGCCGCGGCGTCCTGCACCGAGACGTCACCAGCGGCAAATCCCGGAAGCTGGTCGATTTCCATCGGTGTGGCGAGCCGCACGGCGTCGGGGCATGATTCACCCGCCGCCGCACCGAGGCCTTTCGCTGCCAGCAAATCGAGATAGGCCGCGCGCGTAAGTCGGCGGCTGTTCACGCGCAGCCACATCGGGGCCGGCTCATTGTTGGCCGCGAATATTCGTTCCGCGTCCACCGGCCAATCGGCACGAATCCGTTCGATGAGCCAGGCGGGATGCGCATAGCGGCTCTCAGGATCCTCATCGGCACAGGCACAGATCGCTTCCCTTTCGCGTCCAAAGCGCCGCAGGACCGCATTGATCAGACCTGCGGCGCGCGGTTGCCGCAGCAGTCGCGCTGCCTCCACCGATTCATTGACGATGGCATGTGGTGGATGGGACGAGTATCCGAGTTGATGCAGTCCGACACGCAACAGCGCACGGATGAGGGGTTGTGGCACCTGTGCCGGCCGCGCCAGCAGCAACGTCATCCAGCGCTCGAGGCGGAAATGCCAGCGCACGGTCCCGGATGCGACGGCCTGCACCGCCCGGCGATCGGCCGCATTGATCCCCGATGCAACCGAAATCAAGGCCTCATCGAGCGCAGTGCCTCGATCGACGACTGCCGCCACGACGCGCGCCGCATGAGCCAAGCGTTCGCCGGTACTCTGGCCGCGCGCCGCGGTCGTCGGTGCGGGCACCCGGCGAGCTGACGTGCGTTTCATTCCAGCACCACTCCCGACGGGTCGTGTGCAGCCAGGAATTTTTCTGCCGGCATGGCGCGCCGTCCGGCAAGCTGCACGACATCGAGTGCCAGCGCGTTGATCCCGCACGCCACTGCGAGCACGGCGCCCGCAGATTCGATGATCGTGCCGGGCCGCGCGGCGACCTCGCGCTCCACCACGTGCGCAGCCCACACGCGCAGCTGCTCGCCTTTCCAGCGACTTTCGGCGACCGGCCAGGGGTTGAACGCCCGTACGCGCCGTTCGATCTCCTCTGCTGGCTGACGCCAGTCGATGCGGGCTTCGGCCTTCTCGAGCTTGTTCGCATAGGTTGCAGCGGCGGAATCCTGGGGTTCCGCCCGCGCCGTTCCGGCGCAGATGCTCTCGATCACCTCGACGATCGCCCGCGCACCGAGGGCCGCGAGCCGGTCACGCAAGCCGCCGGCCGTATCATCGCTGCGGATCGCGATCGGGAAGCGTGCGAACACCGGCCCCGTGTCGAGCCCCGCCTCCATACGCATGATCGAGATTCCCGTCTCGCGCTCGCCGGCGAGCAGGGCGCGCTCGATCGGCGCCGCACCACGCCAGCGCGGCAGCAGCGAGGCATGCACGTTGACGCAACCCTTTGGCGGCAGTTCCAGAACCGCCTGCGGCAGGATCAGTCCGTAGGCAACGACGACCATGACGTCGGGCGCGTATGCCTCCAAGGATCGTGCAATCGCGGCGTCCTTGAGAGTCGCGGGCTGTTCGATCGGCAGGTCAAGCCGTCGCGCCGCGCTCTTCACCGCGCTGGCCGTCAGCTTGCGGCCGCGGCCCGCGGGCCGATCGGGTTGCGTGTAAACGGCTACGACCGGATGGCGTGACTGCGCCAGCGCCTTGAGCGCGGGCACCGCGAATTCAGGTGTACCCGCGAAGACGACACGCAGCGACTTAGACACGCAGGCGAAAGTTTCGCTTCAGATCACTGGAACGGTCGGTCGCCGAGGTACGGGGCCGTCAGCAATGCGCAGCTTGCGATCCTTCTCGAGCTTCTTGCGAATGCGCTGGCGCTTGAGCTCGGACAGGTAGTCGACGAACAGTTTCCCTTCCAGGTGATCGATCTCGTGCTGGACGCACACCGCTAGCAGGCCGTCGGCGTTGAACTCGAACGCCTTGCCACGGACATCGACCGCGCGCACCCTGATGCGTGCCGCGCGCTCCACTTCCTCGAACACGCCGGGAACGGAGAGGCATCCCTCCTCGCGCGCAGCCACCCCTTCTTTGGAGAGGATTTCGGGGTTGATCAGAACGAGCGGCTGATCGTGCTCCTCCGAGACGTCGGCGACCAGCAGCCGCTCGTGGACGTTGACCTGCGTCGCTGCGAGCCCGACACCGGGTGCCGCGTACATCGTCTCCAACATGTCCGCCGTCAATTGCTGCAGTGCGGAGTCGAACACGGTGACCGGTTTGGCCCGGGTCCGAAGCCGGGGGTCGGGAAATTCGAGGATGGTGAGCTTTGACATCGGTTGTGGGAACGTCATTTCGGGCATCTAGCGCATAAACACAGCTAATCGGCCAGACGGGCTTGCATTAGGCTCAGCTAGGCGGTCTGAGCCCGATCCGATGTGACAAAATGCGACACATCTCTTAATCCAATCTCTCAGGATTGCGACGCTAGTCCCCTGAGATTATAACAGCGGGGCCTTCGACAGCCCGCCCCCTACCAGAGGAGCCTTGGGATGGTCCTGATGCCTTCGCAGATGCTTCGGAACACACGCTCGGGGGCGACGACCCTCGTGTTGTTGACCAGCTTGGTCGCGGCCTGTTCCGGGTCAGGACCCCAGAAAGGGGAAGAGCCGTCACCCGCGGGTGCCGCGCCAAGTTCTCCGGCGGCAGAGGCCCCGGTAGCAGCAGCTGCAACGACGGATACGTATGTCACCGATTCGGCATCCACGGCAAGCGCCGCGGAACCTGCGGCGGCCGCGACCGGCCCGGTGCTGGTACCGACCGCCCCGCGCAACTACACGGTGCGACCCGGCGATACGCTTTGGGACATCGCCTCGGCATTCCTCCGCGACCCATGGTTGTGGCCGGAGATCTGGCACGTCAATCCGCAGGTCGAGAACCCGCACTTGATTTACCCGGGCGACGTGCTCGCCCTGGCGTACGGCGCGGACGGTTCGCCGCAGGTGACGCTCGAGCGCGGGGGCGCGACGCGGTTGAGCCCGCGCGTGCGCAGTGAACCGCTGGAAGGTGCGATCACCGCCATCCCGTACGAGATCGTCGCCTCGTTCATGTCGAAGCCGACCGTGCTCGAGAAAGACGAGATCAAGGACATCCCTTATGTCGTCTCGACCCGCGACCAACACCTGGTCGCGGCCGCCGGCAATACCATTTATGCGCTCGGAGAGCTCGCGGGGGATGTCCAGTCGCGCTTCAACATCGTCCACGTGGGCGATCCGATGCGCGACCCCGACGACAACGACCTGGTGGGTTACCAGGGGATCTTCACCGGGGCGGCGCGCCTGATCGCGACGGGTCAACCGGCGACACTTGAAATGACGGAGTCGGCGCGCGAAACCCTCGATGGTGATCTGCTGTTCCCGGGAACCGTCGATGTACCGCTCGACTTCATCCCGCATGCGCCCGCAACCGACATCGATGGACGCATCATGTCGATCGTGAATGGCATTGCGGTGGTCGGCCAGTACCAGGTGGTGGTGATCAATCGCGGCAGCTCTCACGGTCTCGAGCCCGGGCACGTGCTCGCGATCTACCACGCCGGCAGCGAAGTACGCGACCCACACGCACGTGGGGTCAGCAGCTCGGCTACGGGAATCGGCCGCAGTGTGCGGTTGCCGGACTGGCAAGCCGGCACCTTCATGGTGTTCAAGACCTACGACCGCATCAGTTACGGTTTGATCATGGAAGCGAAGGCGCCGATCCGCGTGCTCGACCGCATCGGGAAGCCTTGAGCCAAGGATTCCCACCGGTGACAGGAGGTCGCCGCTGAAATTGCGTTCATGGACGGCGATCGCGAAGAACAGCGCGCCTGGGCGTTGCTACTGAGAACTCCAGGAATCAACCGCGAGCGAGTCGCACAGGCCCTGCAGTCGGTCGCGAGCGCGGCGGAGCTGGTCCGCGCTTCCGATGCGACGCTTGCCAGGCTTGGGATCCCGGACCACGCGCGCCTGGCACTGCGAACTCCGGACGCGGTGGCGCTCGATGCCGATCTCGAGTGGCTCGATGCGCCTGGCCATCATTTGCTGCCTCTCACCTCGACGCACTTTCCGCCATTACTCGCCAACACGACCGGCGCGCCTGCCGCGCTCTATGTTCGCGGCTCCACCGAGGCATTGTCGACGCCGCAACTCGCGATGGTCGGCAGCCGCAACCCAACCGCGAGTGGGCGCGAGACGGCGTTTGAATTCGCGGCTCACCTCGCACGTTGCGGGCTGACGATCACCAGCGGGCTGGCCGAAGGCATCGATGGCGCGAGTCACCGCGGCGCACTCGCGGCCGGTGGCTTGACGATTGCCGTGTGCGGCACCGGCCTCGACCGCGTGTATCCGGAGCAGCATGCCGAGCTGGCACGTGCGATCGCGGCCAGCGGTGCGCTGGTATCGGAGTTCCCGCCGCGCACCCCGCCACGCAAGGAGTACTTTCCCCAGCGCAACCGCATCATCAGCGGTCTCAGCCTCGGGACGCTGGTCGTCGAGGCAGCACGCCAGAGCGGCTCGCTCATCACGGCCCGCTTCGCCAGCGAGCAGGGACGGGAAGTCTTCGCCATTCCTGGTTCAATCCACAGCCCACTCTCGCGCGGCTGTCATCGGCTGCTCCGCGACGGCGCGAAACTGGTCGAAGAGGCCGACGACATTCTCTCGGAACTCAAGATCCCACTCACCGCGGCGGCCGCCGCGCTCGGCACGGCGCCATCAAAGCAGCCGGCGCACCCAGCTGAACGATTGGACAAGGAATACGAAATCCTGTTAGATGCGCTCGGCTTCGATGCCCTGGGTGTTGACGCGCTCATCGAGCGCAGCGGCCTCAAGCCCGATGCGGTCGCTTCGATGCTGCTCATCCTCGAGCTCAGGGGCCTGGTCGAAGCCCGTCCCGGCGGCCGCTACTGCCGAAGTCCTACCAGGCGATGAAATGAAAGAAAGCGTGCTGGACATCCTCATCTATCTGTTCGAGAACTACATGGACGCAACCGAGGATCATCCGCAGCCGGACCGCGAACTCCTCAAGGACGAGCTGGAACGCGCCGGATTCGAGGCCGACGATGTCAACCGCGCACTCGCGTGGCTGGACAGCCTGAGTTCGACGGAGGAAGCAACGGCTGCGCCGAGCGCGGGCGTGCGCGCGGTGCGCGTGTTCACCGGCGCCGAGCAGCAACGGCTCGATACCGACTGCCGTGGCTTTCTGCTCCACCTGGAAAACATCGGCATCCTGTCCGCCGCCCAGCGCGAGCTGGTCATCGACCGCCTGATGGCGCTGGAAGCCGAGGACATCGATATCGAGCAGGTGAAATGGGTCGTGCTGATGGCGCTGTTCAGCCAGCCGGGTCAGGAACTGGCGTTCGCACGCATGGAAGACCTGGTGTTCGAAGAGCGCGCCGACGCGATCCATTGAGCATGACATTCGCATGCCGCCAGCTCCGGCCGGCGTCGCACACTGATCATCCGGGCAACCTGGCTTACGCGCGCGGCGCATGAGCGCAAATCTCGTTATCGTCGAATCGCCCGCCAAGGCGAAGACCATCAAGAAGTATCTGGGCAAGGACTTCGAGGTGCTCGCTTCATATGGGCACGTGCGCGACCTGGTGCCGAAGGAAGGCGCGGTCGATCCCGAGCACGACTTCCGCATGCAGTACCGGCTCATCGAGCGCAACGAGCGCCACGTGCAGGCGATCGCGCGCGCGCTCAAGAAGGCGCGTGCGCTCTACCTCGCGACCGACCCCGATCGCGAGGGCGAAGCGATCGCCTGGCATCTGCACGAAATCCTCAAGGAACGCGGCGATCTCGACGGCAAGCAGGTTCACCGCGTCGCCTTTTACGAGATCACTCGCAACGGGATCCGCCAGGCCATTGAGGAGCCGCGTTCGCTCTCTGTGGATCTGGTCAACGCACAACAGGCCCGTCGCGCGCTCGACTACCTGGTCGGATTCAATCTTTCGCCGTTGCTGTGGAAGAAGGTGCGCCGCGGCCTCTCCGCGGGTCGCGTGCAGAGCCCGGCGCTGCGGCTGATCTGCGAGCGCGAGGAAGAGATCCAGGCGTTCACGCCGCGCGAGTACTGGACCATCGACGCGGAGGGCGAGCACAGCGAGCAGCGATTTCCCCTGAAGCTGATCGAATTCGACGGTGGCAAGGTCGAGCAGTTCTCCTTCACCAACACGGACCAGGCACACGCGGTCGAGCAGACGATCAAGTCGGCCGCGGCCGGCCAGTTGAAAGTGCTGGAGATCGATCGCAAGCCGCGGCGGCGAAACCCGGCGCCACCCTTCACGACCTCGACCCTGCAACAGGAGGCCGCACGCAAGCTCGGCTTCAGCGCGCAGCGCACGATGCGCCTCGCGCAGCAGCTGTATGAAGGCGTCGACACGGGCGATGGCGCCGTCGGCCTCATCACCTATATGCGCACCGACTCGTTTAGCCTGGCCGCCGAAGCCGTGCAGGAGATCCGCGTAACGATTGCGAAGCTCTACGGCAAGGAGGCGGTCGCGGACGAAGTCCGCGTCTATAAGACCAAGTCGAAGAACGCGCAGGAAGCGCACGAAGCGATCCGTCCCACGATGGCATCGGTCGTACCGGCCGACATCGAGGGGCGGATGGATGCCGATCAACACCGGCTCTACACGCTGATCTGGCGGCGCGCGATCGCGTGCCAGATGAGCCACGCGCTCTACGACACCGTGGCTGTCGACATGCTCGCCGGCGCCGACGCTAACCAGCGGCATCTGCTGCGCGCCAATGGCTCGACGCTCGTCAAACCGGGATTCATGGCCGTGTATCACGAAGATGCGGACGACAGCACGGTTGAGGAGGGCGATCGCGTGCTGCCGGCAATGCGGATCGGCGACAGCGTGAAACTGCTGGCGATCCATCCCGAGCAGCATTTCACCGAACCGCCGCCACGCTACAGCGAAGCATCGCTGGTGAAAGCGCTCGAAGAGCACGGCATCGGACGCCCGTCCACCTACGCTTCGATCATCTCGACGCTCAAGGAACGCGAGTACGTGGAGATGGATTCGCGCCGCTTCATACCGACCGACATCGGCAAGATCGTCAATCGCTTCCTGACCAAGAACTTCCATCGTTACGTCGAGTACGGGTTCACTGCCCGCATGGAGGATGCGCTCGACGCGATTTCGCGCGGCGAGGAGGAATGGGTGCCGCTGATGCACCAGTTCTGGAAGCCGTTCATCTCGCAGGTCGAGCACACCGAGAAGACAGTGACGCGCGAGGAAGTCGCGCAGGCGCGGGACCTCGGCGTGGATCCGCTGTCTGGCAAACCGGTGAGCGTGCGCATGGGGCGATTCGGACCCTTCGTGCAGATGGGCACCAAGGACGACCCGGTCAAGCCGCGATTTGCCGGACTCCGACGCGGCCAGAAGATGGACGGCATCACCCTCGCGGATGCGATGGAACTCTTCAAGCTGCCGCGCGATCTTGGGCAGACGCCCGACGGCGAGCCGGTGCAGGCCAACGTCGGCCGCTTCGGCCCGTACATCAAGTACGGAGCCAAGTACGTTTCGCTGAAGGAGGACGACCCGTACACGGTCGAGTTGCCGCGCGCGCTCGAGCTCATCGAGCAGAAGAAGCTCGCGGATGCCAACCGCATCATCCAGGACTTCACCGAGGCGGGGATCCAGGTGCTGAACGGCCGCTACGGTCCGTACATCACCGACAAGACGCGCAACGCCAAGATCCCGAAAGATCGCGACCCGAAATCGCTCACGCTGGAGGATTGTCGCGAGCTGTTGGCGCAGGCGCCGATGCGCCGCGGCCGGCGCGGGCGACCCGGCGCGCCGTCACCCACGGCTGCAGCCCCGACGGCAGCAATTCCGACCGCGAAGCCGGAATCGGCGTCGACTCAATCGCGGCCCCAATCGAAATCGAAGAAGCAGAGTGCGCAGAAACCGCGCGTGAAGGCGCATGCGCCCAAGCGCACGCGCGCTCCAACTCCTCAAAAGCCGCCTGCGCGGCGCAGGTCTGCAGCCGGCTCAAGTCGCTGAAATTGCGCAGCGGCGAGTCGCTGCCAACGTCACCCGTAGTGAGACCAGCTTGCCAAGTTCCAGCGCATTTTGAGCGTCGCTTCGTCCGTCATTATGTTCAGTTGGTGCATGACCAACTTGCTTCCGCAGGATTGAATTCACGGAATCCGAGGAGTACTTTCGCGGGCGGGATCAACAGACAAAGTTGAACCGCCTCGAGGCGGCATCACGCAGCTCGGACTCTCGAGCATTTTGCCGAAGAAAACCCAATCGCCAGCAGGGATCATGGCGAGGCCGACGTGAACACGAATGACACGGCAGAGAGGGATGCCGTCCGCCGAGCTGAAGTTCCTGAGAGTCGAAATAGAGGCCGGGCTTCGCATATCCGTCAAGAAAATTCGAACTTTGGGGGGAAGGGAAACATGAAGCGTTCAATCAGGGTATTCCTGGGATCGGCAATTCTCGGCGCCACATTCGCATCTCCCATGGTGACGATGGCGACGGGAACCGGAATCGACATGGCGGATGTATCCGGCCTCGCGGTGACCAATGCCCAGGGCCGCCCGCGAATGGACCGTTCAGAGTTTCCGACCTCCGGATCAGTCGAAATCGTCGTGCAGCTTTCCGACCCACCTCTCGCGCTGGCGAACGGTGCGGATTCGCGCCGTATCGGCGGCGTGCTGAACCGCGGACAGCAGATCAACCATTCGGCGATGGTTCGACAGCGGCAAAGCGATCTGTTGAGCAAGATCATCGCGCTCGGCGGCACGGAGATCGGGCGAGTTCGGATCGCGTATAACGCCGCCATCGTGCGCGTGGACGTCTCGAAGTTGACAGAAATCGCGGCGCTGCCGGGGGTCGTGACAGTCCGCCCACCCGGTGAATACCGACTCTCTTTGAGCGACACCGTGCCCTACATCGGAGCGTCCGTGGCGCAGGCCGTCGGACTCGACGGGCAGGGGGTGAAAGTTGCGGTATTGGACTCGGGCGTCGATTACACGCATCGCAATCTCGGCGGGCCCGGGACATTGGCAGCATACGCCGCGGCGTATGGGGCGGATCCGAGCGATCCGAAAAATACGACCCGCGACGGGCTGTTTCCCACGGCCAAGG
>DATBVX010000002.1:0-8071 GCA_036515135.1 Steroidobacteraceae bacterium | reverse complement strand
GGATCACGCAGTCCGACTCGCGCAACGCCTTGCGGCGCGCGTGTCGCATCTGCTGCGGATGCACGCGGCCCAGCAGCCCGCGCGCCATTCCGGACAGATAGACGGGTATACCAAGCTGCGCGACGGCGGCCGCGATGCGGTCGGCGTCGCCGGCGAGCGACAGCGCCTGGCTGCCGATCACCATCAGCGGCCGCTGGGCTTTCGCGAGCGCGGCAGCCGTGGCCTCGATGCGTGAATCCGGCGGCGTGGGAGGCAGCACCTCCCTCGCGCGCACGTCGACCGGCCGGTCGCTGCCGGCGAACATCTTCTCGACATGGTGGGTGAGATACCAGCGAAGCGCCCGGTCCGCGATCGACGTGCCCTTGCCTGCGGCGTCGGCGTACCACTGGCGGATGTTCGCCTCGACGTACAGCAAATCCACCGGACATTCGATGCACACGGGCCCCGGCACGCCCTCACGCGCGACGGCGAACGCTTCCTCGATCGCCGGCGCGAGGCCGGCAACGCGCCGCACTTTGATGAAGCGTTTAACGTGCGGCGCGATGAGGGGACGCTGGTCGATGTCCTGCAACGCGCCACGGCCCTGCAACGCGGTGGGCGCCGCGCCTCCGATCAGCACGACGGGCGACTGCGCAAGCTGGGCGTTCTTGAGCGCAGTGATCGTGTTCGTCAGGCCGGGTCCGGCGGTGACGGCAGCGACGCCTGGGGTCCCGGTGAGCCGAGCGACCGCGTCGGCTGCGAACACAGCAGTGGCCTCATCGCGGCAGTCGATGATGCGAATGCCGCGCGCCTTCGAAGCGGTGAGGATCGGCGAGATGTGGCCGCCGCACAGCGTGAACACGAACGGCACACCCTGCGTTTCGAGCGCGGCGGCCACGCGGTCACCGCCGTGCGGGTGGGTTCGTTTCATCTGCATCAGGCGCCCTCCTTCGTGCCGTGTTTCGCGACATGCTCCTGCACGAGCACTCGATAGTCGATCTTGCCGACGCGGGTCTTGGGGAGCTCGCGCTCGAACTTCACTTCGCGCGGGCACGACCACTTGATGAGGCTTCTCTGGCAATGTTCGATCAGCGCCTGCTCAGTCGCCGCGCTTGCCTGTGCAGGATCCTTCAGCACGACATGCGCTTTGACCCGCTCGACCTGCGATGGGTCGGGGACGCCGACGACGCAGGCCTCCGCGACGAGCGGATGCTGGTAGAGCACCGCTTCGACCTGTGCGGGGTACACGTTGAAGCCCGACGACTTGATCATCCGCTTCAGCCGCACGGTGAAGTAGAAGAAGCCATCGGCGTCCATCTTGCCAAGGTCGCCGGCGTGCAGCCAAACGCGGCCGTCGGAATGCTTTTTCAGCGTCTCGGCCGTTGCCGCCGCATCATCGAGGTAGCCGAGCATCACGGCGGGCCCGGCAATGCAGATCTCGCCCTCCTCGCCCACGGCCGCTTCTTCCGTGGTGCCCGTCCTGCAGATCTTGGCGAGCATGTCGGGGAAGGGAATGCCGATCGAGCCTTCACGGTATTCGTCGAGCGGCATCGCCATGATCGCCGTAACGGCCTCGGTAAGCCCGTAGCCCTCGAGCAGCTTCACGTGGCCGCCGTGATCGGCAACCAGCTTCTCGAAGCGTTCCTTCACCGGCCGGGGCAGCGTGTCCGCACCCGAGAACGCAGCATGTAGACAAGCAAGGTCGGCCCCAGCGAGCGAAGGGTCCCGGGTGAGCGCGTCGTAGAGCGTCGGCACGCCGACCAGGAGATTCGGCCGTTTGGACTTGAGAAGCTTCGCGACGAGCTTCGCGTCGAAGATCGGCACGAGAATGGATTTCGCCCCGGCCATGAACGCGGCGTTCACGCAGACGCCGAGACCGAAGCCGTGAAAGATCGGCAGGATAGCGAGGATGGCATCGCTCTGGCCCAGGCCGCCCCAGCGCGCCGCCTGCATCCCCTCGGCGATGAAATTCCGGCTCGAGAGCAGGATGCCCTTCGGCACGCCGGTCGTTCCGCCCGAGAACAGGATCGCGGCAGGCTCGTCGGTGCTCCTCTTGGCGCGCGGCGCCGCGGGATACGATGCCGCCATGAGGTCTCCCCACCAACGCACGCGTGGATCGGCCGGGACCGGCGGGATCTTGCGCCCCTTGGTGAGCCAGAAGCCGAACTTCTTGAGCGGCGAGAGGTAGTCGGGCATGCGCGCGAGGATCAGCGTGTCGAGCGGCACCTTCGGCTTGAGCGACGCGAACACACGGTAGAACGCGTCAAGCGTCAGCGCGATCCGCGCGCCGCTTGCGTCGAGGTAATGCTCGATCTCCGGCCCCGTGGATAGCGGATGGATCATCGCCGGCACCGCGCCGAGTCTGCTCGCCGCATAGAAGGCGATGATCCCCTGCGGAGACGTCGGCATCGAGACCAGCATGCGATCGCCGCTCTTGAGCCCGAGCGAAGCGAGCGCCTCTGCGCAGCGATCGATCGCAGCGAGGAGATCTCGGTAGCTCGACGTGGTGTCGAGAAAATCCCAGGCGATCGCGTCGGGGACGCGCGCCGCGGTCTGCGCGACGGCCTCGTAAAGCGTGACCTCGGGATAGTCGAGACATTCGGGAACTCGGCCGTAGAACCGCAGCCAGGGGCGTGTGGTGGAAGTGCTCATCGTATACGCGCTTTGCGCCAGCGGCGTGTTTGGCTAGATACGCGAGCGTCTTCTCGTTGAACGCAGGATCTAGAAAATAGCGGTGGGAGTTCGACCAGCCAAAGGAGTGGGCCAGGATCTCGAGCGGCCTTCAGGCGAACCGGACAAACCGGAGGCGTCGTTGGACGCCTCCGGCTACGCGCCACTATTTGGCGCCTTCCACGGTGAATTGCGGCAGCCGCTCGAGGACGTAGGCATGCGAGCTTGCGAGCGAGTCGGAGTAGGCAGCGAACATGTCAGTGGCCTTACCTTCGCCGGTCTTGGCAGCGACGGCCTCGAACACATTGGGATCCGGTTCGGCCATCCCAGCCCAATTCTCCGAAGGGAACACCAGCAGCGCACCCGGCACCGCCCCTCCACTCACCAGATCGACAAAGGCCCAGTGATAAGGCCATTTGATTTCCTTGAGAATATCGACAATTGCCTGCGCTGATCGATTGAACTGCGAGGCGCGGCCCTGTTTGATTTCGTAGGAGTTGATCAAGAACAGACGATAATCGGGCGCGTCTTCCGGCCAATTGCTGATCTCTGGCATCACCTCAGTCAATGAGCTTTGCAGATTAGCGACGTACTGTGCGACCGTCGAGTTCCAGTGCTTCGTCGCTTTCTCCTCAAATCCGCCGTAGCCATCGAAGTCGGCCCAGTGGTGATTACCGGAACGCGCATAGTAGGTACCGACTTCGGTCCCATCGACCTGGACATAGACTTCCCAGTGCCATGGGTCGTTGTTCTTTCTGCGCCAGTCGACGTGGCTGGCAAACGCAGCCTCGAACTTCTCCGACATGCCGGTCTTCGGCGTGATACTCCAGACCTTGGCCACGTTTCCCGGATCGACGGCCTGGGCAAGCGCGATTCCAGCGAACAGCTGACAACAGGCGCTCGCCAGCAGCACGGCAATAATCTTCGTCCTCATATGACCTCCCGTTGGTTTTGTGCGCAATTATCGGAGCCACATTGATTTGTCGCGAGCTGAAGCCTTCCAGTGCGGATGACTTGATTCGCTTATGGTTGTCATTTGCGGATACGCCGATTCTGCGTGCTTGTCATTCTGCGATGCGGTACCGCGTGCTCGGCCATTGGCTCGTTCTGCGGCGGAAATGTGCTCGGCTCTGTCAAAGCCCTCGCCAACAGAACGAAGTTCACCCCAGAGTGTGCAATCGCGACCCCCTGGGCCATCACGGTCGACTCCGTAATCTTTGGCGCCGACGTCACTAATCACTCCGGCGCACGCCGGCACGGCCGCGCAGCCTGCACCGGAGGACAAGGAACCGAGCCGTAGGAACAGAACACGCAACAGTCCCCCGCCTTGGGGCGCAGCACCGTGCCGCAGCCTGCACAGTCGTAGAAATAGATGCACGCGTCGGTCGGCATCTTTTCAACCGATACGTACCCGCATTCCGGGCACGTTAGTTGGCACGTCGTGTTCATTGAGATATTGGCACGGACGCTCATTCGATCGGGGTCCATCGAGACTCCGGGTCGTGGAACTCGCGATGCTACACCGACACGGATGCCGAACGGCTGCGGTTCATCAAGCGCGCACAAGCGATGGGATTCACGCTGACGGAGATCGAGAGTCTGTTGAGCCTGCGCACGCGTCGATCTTGTCGCGCGACGCGGGAACTCGCGGCGATGAAGCTGCAACTCATCGACGCCCGCATCCGAGAACGACGCCGACTGCGTAGGGAGCTCACCGGCTTGGTTGCCGACTGCGATGCCAATGCCGAGGACTCGACCTGTCCCGTGATCGAGCGGCTCGGCGCGCAATCGCACCAACAATCCAGCGAGCGACAGCCACCCGAGTTGGTCCCCCGAGTGCCGACAGGTTGTCTTCTGTTCGACGCGCGGTGATGGCGAGAATGACGATATCTACACCATCAACATCGACGGCACCGGGCTGCGGCGCCTGACTGACAACGGCCTCAACCGGGACACCTTTCCGTCTTTCTCACCCGATGGAAGCAAGATCCTCTTTCGGCGACTGCTGCGGCGACTAAGGAACCCTGTTCAATTTCGAGATCATGGTGATGACTTATGCAAGATCCAATAGTTGAGGCTCAGTTTAGCCACTGCAGTGCCGGCGCTTTCCACCGACCATCCAGGACATCAGCCTTGGGCCAATACACTCGCAAGGCGGCGAGCGGATATCCGGTTCTCGCCGGCATTAACGCAGCAGCTCCAGCGGCTTCGGCAGTCTTGCGAGCAGCTCCTCACTGAACTGCGCATCGATGTGGAAGAAAGCCGCGCGCGCGAGCTTGTCGGAGCGGTTCTCCCAGGCGTGGTTGGTTCCGCGCTGAACGACCACGTCGCCTTCCTTCAGGGAGACTTCGCTGTCGTCGAGCAGCAGCACCAGTTCTCCCTCGATCACTACGACGTAGTCGAGTGTCTGCGTTCGGTGCATTACCGTGCGTTTACCGCCAGCCTTCGGTGGATAGATTTCGATGATGCGCAGGAGGTGCCCGGCGACGGGCATGATCGTGAACTTACGTTCGTTGGGCTCGCGTGCCTCAACGGACGTCAGGAGCGGAACTGCTGTTGCGGCATTCCATATCTCGATGAAGTCAGCGCCGACGGACGGGCCTCGCATCAGGTGGTGCTGCGGAGGCGACCCATCGGACACGACGACGGACTTTCCGGTCTCATCATGACCGGTAACGATGCGTCGGGTGGGCTCTGTCATTGCAATCTGCGCCTCTCAAGAACCGAGATGAAAAAGCCCCGGCGGTTCGCGCCGGGGCCTTCAAAAAGTTGGTAGAAATTCAGTGGATTGATTTCGAACAGATGCGCAAGCCAATTGACTATGTCGCGGTATATGAGGTCGTTCTTCCTTGGTCATTCGTCCCTCCTAGCCCTTCGTCGGGTGGGCCCGACTGCAGGCGGCAAGAAAAACCTCGCCGGGTCGCGTCAGCCGATAGCCGTCTTCTCCGTCGCCCGCGCCGAACGTGCGGTGGATGAGGCTCAGCGTCTTGAGCCTGGTTAGCGCCTGCTGGACGTGAGACGAGCGCATTTTGAGGGCGCTCGCGATGCCACTTGCCGTCAACAGGTGGCCGGGCGCCAGCCTGGCGTGAAATCGAAGGACCGCGAGCTCGAGAGCAGTGAGCTCACCCTGCTCGGCGACTTCGGTTCGCGCCAACCGTGCCTGCCGCTCGAGCGCGCGGGATCGAAACGCAATGGCCAGCCGCCTCGCTACGACCCGGCCTGTCTGCTGCAATCCCTGATAGAGACGCTCGATGAAAGCGGTCACGGCCCTGTCGAAGTCGCGAACCAGCTTGCACGCCACGACAAACAAGACGATCGCACCAAGCCAGACTACAGCGGAGATGATCCCGGACAGCACACTTCCTTGACCGGCGGCGCCGAGCCCCAGGAACTGCGCAACGCGCGGCGCATGTGTGCTCAGAACCGTCGAGACATAGTCGCCTGGCACGAAGAAACCGTGATAGAGCCAAAGCGCGACATCGATCAGCGCGCTTTGAACACTGGCGCCTATGTCGCTCATCAGACCGCCCAAGCGCTCGATGGCGCCCTCTTCCACGGCACTCTCCTACTCACCCGGCCAGCGGTTGGCGGTTCGCGATTTTCGGTAGGCGCGAACGCAGATGCGCCTTCTGCGTGAAAACGCAGGCGCTCGGTGGAAGAAGTTGCCCGTTCTTATCACTGGCGACCCCGCTGTCATAGACCGTGTGTGTCCGTAGACCGGAGGCTTTGCGTCCCCACCTTTCGGCGGGTTTGCCCTTGTCAGCACGGACGACTGTGGAGCAGCCCCCGACGAATGACAAGCATGGGTTTGACAGAATGCAGTGATGATCGAAAGGCACTGCCGCGTCTGAGAACCTTTGCTCGGTATCGGGGGCGCGGGCGAGCGCTTCGGTGCGTCCGTGAAATCGCGCTTGCTCTGGGCCTAGGCTATTTCACTCACGGGCCCCGTCGCGGCGTCATGACCACGTGCACTCGAAATCTTCCTCACCCAGCGGGCGGCAGAATTGACCCCAGTTCCCGGACGCCCGCCAATAGTCAACGAGACCGAGATCGCGCACCAGGTCCTTGAAGCCGGGGAGCCGGCGCATGTCTATCAGGTAGCCGGGGCGTGAGCTGGGTTTCGCACGCCACTGAATTTGCTGACGTGGAGATGCGCTAATTTCCCGCTTTGACAACCTCGTTAGCGCCCGCTTTCGGCCGATTCTGTTGAAAAACTCTGACACCAGTGCCGGTCAAGAAATCTAAGCCCCGTAGACGCATTCAAATCTTTTCGATTCGAGGGGGGCCACGACGATTGACCGAAATCTTGGTGTGGAGCTTCTGGTTGATCCACGCGCGAGAACTGACTGGAGTTCTTGCAGCAGATCGCTTTCGGCGGAAATTTGGCCTCTTCTAGTTTTGGAGTTTTTCAACAGAATCGGCCAGAACCGGTCGGTGGGCGGTGCCATCGGAACCGCCGGGAAACATGCATTGCGAAAGATGCCGGATCGAGGCCCGCGAAAATGCGGCGCTTCCCGGTGCCCTTTGGAAGGCCTAAGGGGTGGCCCGGGAAGACCGATCCAGCGGGGCCGGCAAAGCCGGCGATGCGTTCGCATCCAATGCAAGAGCAATCGCGTGCTCGAAGCCGGTTCGCCGGCCTTCCTCCCACGCGGCAATTGCTGCGTCCTCGCCAAGCTCCGAGCGCGCCCGTCCCAGGTAGCGCTCGAGCAGGGCGCTCCAGAAGATGATTCCCGAAAGATCGATGGCCAGCGCGTCGAACTCCGCCGCAGCCGCTCCCGCGAGCCGCAGTGCACGTGCCGGTTGTCCGCAGCCAGCCGTCGCCATCGCGACACCCTGAATCTCGACAGCGGTCTCCGAGCGGTCACTGAGTTCCACCGCAAGCGCGAGTGCGCGACGGTACCGCGGCAATGCGGTGACGCAGTCGCCGCGGATGAGCGGACAGTCGGCGAGAAAATGGTGCGCAAAGTGCTCCGAACGGAAGTCACGGGTCTGCTGTGCCGCGGCAAGCGCCTCGCGCGCCATCGGTTCCACAATGTCGGTTTCGCCGAGACTCACGAGGACCTGCAGGAGCCCTATTCGCGCGCGGTTGACGAGTAGCGGATCGCCGACCGACTGCTGCAACCTGAAGCCTTCTTCCATCAGCCGCCGCGCGTCGGCGTCACCGGAATTCAAGCAGCCCCAGCCCAACTCGATCAGCGCGCAGGCGATCTCCGGCGTCTGTCCCCGAGCGCGCCACAGCGCCACGGCCTCTTCGATGAGCGGCCGTGCGGCTCCGAGATCGCCGGCCCAAGCGGCGATTTCTCCGGCGGCGGCCAGCGCGCGTGCGCGCGTTTCGTCGGGTTCCGCCACCGCGGCCAGCGCCTGCGCAAGTCGGGTGCGCCCTTCGCTGAAATGCGAATGCAGATGCCAGAACCATCCAAGC
>DATBVX010000001.1:0-9242 GCA_036515135.1 Steroidobacteraceae bacterium | reverse complement strand
GCTGCCACTGACCAGTGAGACAACCGGACTATTCGACGCCCGCATGTTCGCCGCGATGAAGCCGCGCGCGTTGTTTATCAACGTCGGCCGCGGTGGCACCGTCGTGACCGGAGAGCTGGTGAAGGCACTGACCGAGAAGCGGCTCGGCGGTGCGGGCCTCGACGTGACCGATCCTGAGCCGCTGCCGCCCGATCATCCCTTGTGGCGCGCGCCGAACGTGATCATCACGCCGCACGTCTCGTCCGACTCGGATATCGGCAGCGAGCGGCACTGGCAGATCGCGCGCGAGAATCTGCGTCGTTACGTCGCCGGTGAGCGCATGCTCTCAGTGGTAGACGTCAAGCGCGGTTACTAGTCCACACTATTCACGAACGACGTCCATTCTTCGCGGAGACTTGATCGGAGCCCCGCTCGCTGAGCAGGACTTGTTGTTCGTAAGGGGCGCGGGTCAGTCCTCGACGTCAGGCTCCATGAAGCACCAGCCGATTTCCGGGAACTGCTCGCGGATGCGGCGCTCCAGGGCGTTGATGGCCGCAACCGCCTCTTCGATGCTCAAGCCCGAACGCAGCTTGATCTTCGCGGCCAGCATCACCTTTGGACCGACCTGCTGCGTAATCGCATTGAATACGTGCTCGATCGCCGGGTCCTGAAGAATGAATGCATCGATTGCCTCGCGCAGATCCTCCTCCGCGGACGTGCCGACGATCAACCGCTTGATGCGCATGGCGACAAACACCGAGATCGCGATCAGCACGACGCCAATGCTGATCGAGCCCAGCGCGTCGAAGCGAGCGTCCCCTGTGACAGCAGCCAGCGACACGAAGATGAATGCGATGACGAGACCGAGAAGCGCCGCGATATCCTCACCCAGCACCACGACGAGCTCGGCGTTGCGGGTGTGTTTGAGCCATACGTTGAATGCGCGCCCGCGGCGCAGCTTGGCAATTTCGCGCAGACAGCCGATCAGGCTGCCGGTTTCGAGAACAATCGAAACGCCGAGCACGACGAGCGCGACCCAGGCCTGGTTGAGCGGCTCGGGCGCGTGCAGCTTGTGCCAGCCCTCGTAAATCGAGAACAGGCCACCCAGGCTGAAGAGCATGAGTGCGACGATGAAGCTCCAGAAATAGCTCAGCCGCCCGTAGCCCAGCGGATGGTTCTCATCCGCTGGCTGTTGCGCCTGCTTGAGTCCGATATAGAGCAGCACCTGGTTGCCGCAATCGGCGAACGAGTGGATCGCTTCTGCCAGCATGCTGCCCGAGTGCGTGTAGATTGCCGCCCCCGACTTGGTCAGCGCGATGAAAAGGTTGGCGAGAAAGGCGTAGAGAATCGCCTTCGCCGAAGAACTGTGTTCAGACACCAATCACTCCTTGCCCCTTCTCCCACTCGCCCACGCTCCGCGGTCGGTCGGCAGAGTGATGTCGGGAAGCTCCCGCATGCCCCTCGTCAGAACGAATATCCGATCGAGGTGACGACGCCGTAATCGTCCTTGGCCGGGTCGTCTCCCGGCGGCTGGTTGTCATAGTCGTAATACACGGAGAGGTCGATGAAGAAGTCCTCGATGATCTCGCGCCGCAGCGTCACGTCGACGTTGGCACGATAGCGGCCGGACTCGGTGATGCCGGGATACAGCGCCGCGCTCGACGTGAGGCTGGTTTCCGGCGTACTGAATCGATAGAGGCGCCAGCTCCCGGCGAGCAAGCCCTCCGCACTCTGCTGTCCACCCTCCGTACCGGTCACCCATTCCTGGTTGGCCACAACGCCGATGCTCCCCGTCACTTCGCTGAATGAAGTTTGGCGGAAGTAGTGTCCTAACGAACCGCCGGCCTGCAAACGACCTTCGATACCGAGCTCCTCGTTGCGTTCGAGCGAGAGCAGGCCGGCCCAGAAATTGCGCTTGGGCCGCAACCACTGGTAGTTGAAGTTGATCTGGTCGCGATCGAGCGTTCCCTGCTCCGGCGACGTGGTCGAGGTAACGTCGATGTTCAGCCCCATCGCGACCGTCGCGGCGCGATAGGATGCATCGAGATGTGTGCTCACGATCTTGATATCGCTTGACTTGGTGAAGTTGTAGCCCAACGAGAGTGAGCCGTTGACCCGCCCCCAAAAGGTCTGATCGACCTCGGCGATGCGCGACACCGTGAGCGGGTCGAGCTCGACCAACTCCGGGGTCTGCATCACCACCAGCCGCCGACCGTCCTCGGACGCTTTGATGGCGCCGAGATAGCGCTGGCCGGTGACGACCTCGACATCGAACGTGAAACTGCTCGTGAGTTTCGTGACTGCGGGCCACTCGACGTTGAGCGTCCCCATGTCGTCGGTCTTGAACTGGAGCTTGCCGTATTCGAGCTTGACAATCTCGCCGGTGATGCGATCACCATTCTTGAGCGTGAGCGTATCAGTCTTGTCGCGCGCCTCGGCCGGTTGAACCGACAGCGCCAACAAGGCCAGAGCGCAGCCAATGCAGCCGCGGAATGAGCCCATTGAAACCATGGCCCGCCCCCTTTGTTCTTCGTTCGACCGGATTATGGCGTATGGGTGAGGGCAAAAAAAAAGCGCCGCGAGCGGGGGAAGCTGAATCGCGGCGCCAAGAGCGAACCACAGGGGTTCAGGGGGGAAACGAATCCGGTTACACGGTTGCAAATCCCAGCGGGATCTCCTCCATCTCGTAGCCCATCACCAGACGTGTCACGGGGTCGATAATCGGCTTGCCCTGCCGGAAACAACCGGTGTTCGCAGCGCGTCTCGCCAGCGCCAGCCGTGCATCGACCTGTTCGAGCTCGAACTGACCGTCCGGCCTGCGGACCAGCAGCGTGGCCCGGTGCTCGGGGCGCGCGAGATGACCTTTCTCGCCTTCCGGCAACAATAGCGCGACCACTTCTGACTGATTGCTCATCACTGCGATCTCGCTGAAGAACAAAGCAATCGCCGTGCCAGACGGAAATTGTTAACAGGATCATTGAGTTAAGGTGACCCGGAGGGTGGGTCCGCGGTGACGCGATTTGTCAGTTTCTGACGCGTCGGTCGACGTCGCGTGTCAACTCGCGAGCGAAATCACACTCTCGCTCGCGCAATTTCGCAGGAGAGGACGGCGGTGAGATTGCACTCCCTCTCCCGCTCGCGGGAGAGGGCTGGGGTGAGGGCTCCTCTACGGCAATACGACGACGCAGGTCTGGCCGCGCGTCTTGAGTTGCGCGCAGGTCTCGCGCGCGCGAGCTTCGGTCATGACGCCGGCCTGCAGACGATACAGATGGCCCGTCGTGGTCGTTGCGAGCTTCACTGATGGCGTGAGCCCGCCGAGCAGCTTCGGATGCTCTCCCTGCAATCGCCGCCATTCATTCATCGCCTGCCTGTCGCCGCCGCTGAATGCCCCGAGCTGGATGCGATAGCCGCCCGCGGCTGGAGCCGATACCGGTGCAGCCGTCGAGCCGCTACCCGGAGCGGACGCAGCGACTGCCGGCGACTCCTGCGGCGAACTCGAGGGTGTCTGCGCGAGCGCGAAATTTCCGATGCGGATACGCGCCTCGTCGGCCATGCGTCCCTGCGGATAGCGATTGAGGAATTCCTGATAGGCCTCGGCGGTGTCGGCGCGCGTGGCGTTCTGCCAGTCGTCCGCTTCCTGGAGCTCACGCACACGGGCCTGCGCCTGCGATGCGAACTCACCGTCGGGGAACGACTTCAGGAACTGCTGATAGGACTCCGCCGTGTCGGCGCGGCGGGCCGTCTCCCATTCCTGCTGGCGGCGACTGCAACCGGAGGCGACCGCAAGGCTCAGGATCAGCAACGCCATCAGAGTCGTTCGATTCACGGCGCCTCCTCGAAGCTCGAGCTTCGCGCGGATTGTAATGCAGTTTGGCTGGAGCGGACGCAGTGGAGGCGGTAGTCTTGCGCGGCGTCATTCGATCGAGGTGCGCATGGCTGAAGCTCCAAAACGCCGTTTGCTGGATGTGATCTCGGGTTCGCCGACCTTCGTCGGTGAGGGCACCAAATTCATCGGCAACGTGTCCGCCACCGGGCCCTTCGTGCTCTGCGGTCATCTCAAGGGCGACGGCCAGATCGATGGCGCGCTCAACCTCGCCGTGTCGGGTCACTGGGAGGGCCACGTGCGCGCGGTTCAGGCGGTCATCGCTGGTCGTATCACGGGCGAAATCGCCATCGACGAGAAGCTCGAGATCGGCCAGACCGCAGTCATCCGCGGCAGCGTGCGCGCACGGACTCTCGCGATCGCCAAGGGTGCCGTGGTGGATGGCGACATCACGGTGACGAGTGGCGCACCGATTACGCGATTCGAGGAGAAGAGGCACGAATAGTCATCGCACCGTTTGGAGCCTTCGAATCCGGACGGCGTAGCACGTGCTTCGGCTCCTGCCTCCAAAGGAAATCCTCAACACAGACCGCTTGCCCGGCACAATCCTGCTCCTCGGGAGCCTGCTGTTCGTGGTGCCGCCGCTCCGCGCTCAGGAACTCGAGCCCAGGGCGTACTCCCCCAGCCCCGTCGGTACGCACTTTCTGTTGGTGGCGGGCGCCGAGTCGACCGGCGGCGTATCAGTCGATCCGTCGCTGCCGATTGAGAATGTCGAGGCGACAGTCGATGCGCTGGCAGCTGCCTATGGTCAGACATTTGGTCTGCTCGGCCGCTCGGCGAGTGCCGCACTTTTGCTGACCTACGTCGACGGCGAATTCAGCGGCGATGTCATGGATCAGGCCCAGCGCGTGACGCGCACGGGCTTTGCCGATTTGCGGTTGCGGCTCGGGATCGGCCTCCTCGGCAGTCCAGCCCTCACCCCGGCCGAATTCGCACGGCGCATTCGAGGCCCGACGCTCGGCGCCAGTCTCGTGATCGTCGCGCCGACTGGCGAGTATCTTCCAGACAAGCTGATCAACCTCGGAGCCAATCGGTGGAGCTTCAAGCCAGAGTTGGGTGTTGCGTGGCCGATGGGGCATTGGTACCTGGAGCAGTCGGCAGGCGTCTGGCTGTTCACCGACAACGACGATTTCTTTGGGGGTGTACGGCGCCAACAGGATCCGCTCACCACTTTGCAGACCCATGTCAGCTACACGTTTCGTCCGGGCCTCTGGTTTGCAGTGAGCTACACGTACTACACGGGCGGCCGAACGACCGTCGATGAAGTGAGCAAGACGGACTGGCAGGACAACAGCCGTTTGGGAGTGACACTCTCGTGGCCGCTCACGCGGCAGCAATCACTCAAGCTCAGCTTCAGCCGGGGCGCCTCCAGCCGCATTGGCTCGGACTTCGACACCGTCGGTTTGGCCTGGCAGTTCGCGTGGTTTGATTGAATGCCACGGTCACTGCCAGCCGCGCTGTTGGCAACGTAGGTGCATTCCGCCGCGCTGCCGCTGCGCGCCGGTCGATGGAAAATTCCTTACAACCGCGAGCGCCGCGAAACCACCAAGCTTCGCGACGCTTGCGGATGTCTACTCGCTCAGCGCGAGTTCAATCGCCTTGTCCAGTACTGCCTGCTGGCTGTCGGCGCTGAGATTTTCCGAGCCGATGTCGATGACAACCTTGTTGAGCGTGCCGGTGAATTTGAACGGGACGTGATAATCCTCGCTCACCGGCGTGCCCGTGTCCTCGCCGAAATCCAGAGTCTCGTCGAGGGACAGGCGGAACCCGAGCGTGCGCTCAAAGCGGCTATCGGCGACCGGTGTGCCGTCGACACTCAAGGTCGCGGCGCCGCCCTTGCCTGGACCGCCACCGTCATACTTGAAGTCGACCTGAATGGTGTGCTTGCCGGGCGTGAGTGCTCGCTGTCCCGCGACCTGGTAGTGCTCGACGCCCGCCAGGTTGTAGTGAAACACCGGCTTGCCGCGCAGCAGGTACAGTCCCCATCCCGCGAACCGCCCGCCGTGAGTTGCCAGGAGCCCGTCCGCGCCGCGCGCGGGAATTTCAACCTCCGCGGTAATGCGGTATGACTTGTTCTTGAGGTCCGGCGCGCTGCCTTCGGGGATGCGCAGCGTGCCGGGGTAGTAAGTGAACTCCGTACGACCCCGCGTCAGGCTCGGACGGAGCGAGACGTCGAAGCGCTCGACACGGCTGTTGTCGATCGGCAGCACCTTGTACTTCTCCGCTTCCTTCCAGAACAAGTCCTGCAGTTCCTTCAGCTTGGCAGGCTCCTTGTCGGCGAGATTCACCGCCTGGCTGAAGTCTTCCGCCACGTGGTACAGCTCCCACTGGTAATCATCGATATCGATCGCCTTGGCGATGCTGACCCATGGCTCGATCGGCGGCGTCGTAGCGGCGACCCAGCCGTCGTGATAGATCCCACGATTGGCGAACATCTCGAAATACTGCGTCTTGTGCAGCGACGGCGCGCTCGCATCGTCAAACGTATAGACCATGCTCACGCCCTCGACCGGCTTTTGTTTCACGCCGTTGATGCTGTCGGGCGCCTGCAAGCCAACGGCCTCCAGGATCGTCGGCGCGATGTCGATCACGTGATGGAATTGCGTGCGGATGCCTCCTTTGTCCTTGATGCGTGCGGGCCAGGAGATTACGAGCCCGTTGCGCGTGCCGCCGAAGTGCGAGGCCACCTGCTTGGTCCACTGGAACGGCGTGTCCATCGCGTGCGCCCAGCCGATCGGGTAGTGATTGAAAGTCGTCGGCCCGCCCAGCTCATCCATCCGGCGGAGCACTTCCTTGAAATCCTCGGGGATCGCGTTGAAGACCGAAAGCTCATTGAGCAATCCCTGCGCGCTCCCTTCGGCGCTGGCGCCGTTGTCACCCTGAATATAGATGACGAGCGTGTTGTCCAGGTCACCCGTTTCCTCGATCGCTTCGAGGATACGGCCCATTTGGTAATCGGCATGCGCGAGCGCGGCCGCATAGACTTCCATCATGCGGGCCGCCACTTTCTTGTGGTCCGCATCGAGTGAATCCCATGCCGGGATGCCGGCGGGCCGCTCGGTCAGTTGGGTGCCCGCCGGAATCACTCCCAGCCCGATCTGCCGCGCGAATGTTTCCTCGCGCACCTTATCCCAGCCCTGATCGAATTGACCCTTGAACTTTGCGATCCAGTCCTTGGGTGCGTGATGCGGAGCATGCGCGGTCCCGGGCACGTAGTACGTCAGCCACGGCTTTTGCGGCGCCACCGAGTTCAGCATGCGAATGCGGCTGATGGTGTGATCCGCCATGTCCGTATCGAAGAAATAGTCCTTCTGATCGTGCGGCGGCTCGATCGGCTTCGTACCCTCGAAGATCGCCGGCGCCCACTGATTGGTGTCGCCACCGATGAACCCGTAGAAATATTCAAAGCCCAGCCCGGTAGGCCACAGGTCGAACGGTCCCGCCTGGCTCGACTGCCAGTCGGGCACGTTGTGGTTCTTGCCATACCACGCGGTGTTGTAGCCGTTCTGCTTCAGCACCTCAGCGAACGTACCGGCGCTCTTCGGCATGAGGGAGTTGTAACCGGGGAAGCCGGTAGCGAGTTCCATGATGATGCCGGTGGCCGCCGAATGATGATTGCGGCCGCTGAGCAATGCCGCACGGGTCGGTGAGCACAAAGCCGTCGTGTGAAATTGTGTGTAGCGCAGGCCGTCCCGCGCCAGGCGGTCCATGGTTGGCGTCGGAACCGGCCCGCCGAACGTCGAGGAGGCGCCGTAGCCAACGTCGTCGGTCATGATCAGCAGCACGTTGGGTGCGCCTTCCGGTGCCTGCACTTCTTGCGGAAAGTCCTTTTCCGATTCGCTCGTCTTGCGACCGATCTTGCCTTTGAATGCCGGCTCCGGGCGCGGCAGGACGTTCTGCGCGGTGCCGGCGTCAGCGTCTGTACCTGCTTGTTGAGTACAGCCCCATAAGGCCACGAGCAACACGCCGGCAAGTGCCGATGCGATGCGCTTGAGAATGATCATTGTCTGTTGCCCCCTGCGACTCGAAATCGTTGATTGGGATGGTGGCTCTATGAACGCACACCCCGTCGGACGGCAATCACACGCCGTGCCGGGCGATCTCCTTAGATTTCATTTGTTCGACGGTCTAACCGTGTCGAACTCCTGATGCGGTGCTTCGTCGTTCTTGATGGCGTTGACGGCACTGGTACCCGGTCGACCGTCGACGTGGCGCGCATTGTAAACCCATTCGCACCATGACCGACCGGAGCTGCGACTTTCGCGGTCACTGGCCTTAAGCGCCCCACTCGAGGCCGCTGTCACGGCGATGGATGCTATCCCCGATCAGTTACAGCTGGTCAGTGAGTTGATCCAGTTGCTGATGAGCGTCACCCCCGCCGCGTCTACCTGCGCGCTCGCGATCGGCGGCATGCCGTTCGCGTCCCGCCGATTCATCCGCGCCACCAACACCGAGCGCGCCGCGTCGCCGAATGCGATCAGCCTTGCATTGGCGATGCCCAAGTCGCCGAGCTGCGGATTGACGTCGCACGCGTTGGTCGACATCAGAATGGTCGCGTAGCGCAGATCCATGTTGGACGGCGTCGGCCCGCCGGCGCGGTGACAGCCCGCGCAGTTGGTGTGCAGATAAGAACGCGCCCGCTCGTCGAGGGTGCCCGTGTTGCCCGACGGGTCCGGATACGGTGTCAACGTAGTGGGATTCGCGACCGGAGGCGAAAGCACGTTGATCGCGTTCAAGGTCACGAGCTGGTGGGCATTGCGTCCCGTCTGGGGGTAGGTGATCGGATGCGCGAGTTGCAGATTCTCGAGTCCGAGGCTGCGACCCGCCGACGCGGTGTGACACTGCAGGCACTGCGCTTCGCTCGGGAAGATCCAGGCCTGTCCGGCGACCGTGGTCTGCTTGCCGCCGACAACCAAGGTTGCATCGGTCTGCTGTGCGTTCCACTCGTACGTGTAACCCGCCCACACGCCGTCGGGATGGCGCATGAAGTGCCGCGTCTCGACCAGTTGATTGCCGAGCCGGAAGTTCTTGACCAGCACGGTGCCATTGGGGAAATCCCAGTCGCCATCGATGCCCACGGTGATGTTCTGTCCATTGGGCAACCCGATCCAGCGCTCCTTGGCAGCGCCGTCCGACCAGAACGCGGCATTCGGCGTGTACGGAATCAGCCCCGATGCCGGTTGCAAAGGATTCGCCGAATTGACGCATCCGGTCGCCGAGAGCCGTGTCGCGACGCCACTGCCGCCAGTCGTCGTGCCGGTCACGCGATACAGCCCGCCGCCGTAATCCACGACGTAAAGCTCGCCATCATCGCCCTCGCCGAAGGACGACGGGTTGAGGCCCGAATCAAAGCCGGTCGTCATCGTCATGGTCGGCTGCG